>JAXFBD010000041.1:0-72873 GCA_034118545.1 Blautia sp. | reverse complement strand
GAAATAAACAGATCACATACAGCGCCTTCCTGAATCTGTGTCTTCAGTGTTCCGGAAGAGTCATAATTAAATGTAAGAGTAACGTCTGGATTTTCTTCCATATACATCGCACCGATCTTGTCAAGAGTCTCTGTCATGGATGCAGCTGCAAACACGGTTACCTCTGTTTTGTCTGCTTCCTCAGCAAATGCTGTTACTGTACTGCCTGCGATCAGACTCATTCCCATCAGTGCGGCCATTGCCAATGATAATTTTTTCATTTTTGTTCCCTCCAATTTCATTTGTTTCATTTTGTTTCGTTCTGTTTTATTAAGTTTTGTTCTGTTTTATATTTTACTTAAAAAAATGAATCTTGTCAATTCTTATTTAAAATGCTATGATGAAATCAAAAAACTCATGTGGTTTTAGGTAAAAATAACAAAAAGGAAGGTTTTATTATGAAATTAAGCGCAAGAAATCAGTTAAAAGGAAAAGTAGTCAGCATCAATAAGGGAGCAGTTAATTCCATCGTTTCCATCGATATCGGCGGCGGAAATATTGTGGTTGCCACCATCTCCTGTGCTGCTGTGGAAGAATTAAACCTGGAGGTTGGTTCTGATGCATATGCGATCATCAAGGCCACTAACGTAATGGTTGGAATTGATGAATAAGCTTTATACTGCTCAGGAAGTGGCGGATCGGTTAAAAATAAAAAAAACCACCGTCTATGAAATGATCAAGCGGGGAGAACTGAATTCTTCCAAAATCGGAAAACAGCTGCGAATCAGTGAGGATCAGCTTAACCAGTATCTGAATTCCTCCCGGCAGAGTAATGCCCCCGTTTCCTTTTCCGCTCCGGAATTTCAGCCGGAAAGTTCTTTGTTAAAACGGGATTACCTGCTTCATTCCAACGGCATCATCCTCAGCGGGCAGACTTCTCCCGCTCTGGATCTTCTGCTGAGCCAGGTATCTGTACTGCCTGAGGGACTGCCCATTCTGCAGTCTCACATGAACACCTATAACGGGCTATATTCCCTTTATTTTCAAAAGGTGCATATTGCAGCCGCCAGTCTGTCTCTCACAGAGATTTCCACCCTGATTCCGGGAATTCCTCTGGCCGCCGTTAAGCTTTACGATTATACCCTGGGACTTTTCGTCACAGAGGAGAATCCTACTGATATTCACGGCATCGAGAATCTGAAAAATCCAAAAATCAGGCTGGCCAACCGGGAAAAAGGCAGTACCAGCCGTATTTTCCTGGATACCAGATTAAAAAAGCTGGGAATTCCCGCCTGGAAAATCCCCGGCTATGAAAAAGAGCTTGTATCTGATCTGGCTGCTGCCGCCGCCGTAGCAGGAGGGCAGGCGGATCTGGCCATAGGAGAAGAAGCTACCGCCCGCCAGCTGTCCACTCTTCGATTTCTCCCTTTACAGACCATGCCCATGTACCTGGTCATGGAAGCATCCTTTGTGGATAAACCGATTTTTTCACCTCTGCTGGAGATTATCCGTTCCCGGGAATTCAAAGAAATCCTCCACAGCCAGACCGGATATGATATCACACAGACAGGACACATCCAGTATGTATAATAAAGAAGGGCTTTCGCATTCAATTGCGAAGCCCCTTCATCATTATTACAGTTATTCAGTTTTTCGGTCAGGTTTCAGCCCCACTCGCCGCTTTCATCCCATACAAACTCATCATCTCCTGCACCGGTATCTCCTGTATCCTCGCTGTAATCCACATCACTTCCGCTGTCTTCATAGGAAAAATCATTCTCTGAACCGCCGGAATTATCTGTATTCTGGCTGTTATCCCCGGCATCGGTATTGTCTGTGTTCCCGGCATTTCCGGAATTTTCAGCATTATTGGTATTTCCGCTGTTATCTGTTGTCTGATCTGTATCTGTGTTCTGATTGTCGTCTGTCTGCTGATCCTGATTCGAATAATCGTAATTGCTGTTATCTGTCTGATCAGTATCATACATCTCATCATCATTCTCAGAATCATACTCTTCCGAATCATAATCACCGTCCTCTGATGCCGTATTATTTCTGGTATCCTTCTGTTTTTTCTCGCTGATGCTCATATAAGTCAGATATGCATCCTCTTCCTGAATACGGATAGTCGCCTTCTCCATGTCACTGAGCTCTGCTCCGTAAATCTCCCAGGTATTTCCGTCTCCGTCAGCCAGACGAATGTCAAATACACTCTTTGCTGTCTTTGTTTTTTCCGTGCCGTCTGAGCTGTCCTCTGTGCTTCCTCCGGAAACAGGCGTATAATACATCTGAACCTGCTCAGAAGCCTTGATGGAAGATTCCGCAGGAACAAGATTCTTACCCCAGTCTTCATCATAAGAAGCTTTCAGGTAAAACTCACGGATTTCTTTATTTGTATTATTCGTCAGCAGAACTTTTTTTGCGGTATCAGTCTTCACACCAATCAGTCTGGGGGCAGGTGTTGCCGTAGGCGCAGGTGTAGGCGTTGGTGTAGCTGTCGCAGCAACAGTAGGCACTGCCGTAGGCTGCGGGGTCACTGCCACATCGGAAGCCCTCTGTGTCTCTTTCCCGCATCCTGAAAATCCCAGAACAAGAACAGCTGCAGCCATCCCCATCAGTATTGTTTTATGTTTCATTTTAATCACTCCTCTTTAAAAATATTAATATCTTCTTTTGCCCATTCAAAGGTGCAGCGGACAGCTTTTTTCCACCCTTTCAGTAGCCTTTCTCTCTGTCCGGATGTTATCTGCGGTGCAAAGCTTCTGCCCATCCGCCAGTTCCTTTCAATTTCTGCCGCATCCTTCCAGAATCCGGTTGCCATACCTGCAAGATAAGCCGCCCCAAGAGCCGTCGTCTCAATACAGTCCGGACGTACCACTTCTGTATCCAGAAGATCCGACTGAAACTGCATCAGAAAATTATTGGCACTGGCTCCGCCATCCACACGCAGTGAACTGAGCTTCATGCCGGCATCCTTTTCCATTGAGGTGATCACATCACTTACCTGATAGGCAAGAGATTCCACCGTCGCCCGGATCAGATGCGCCTTTCCCGCACCCCTTGTCAGCCCCAGCACAGCTCCTCTTGCATAGGGATCCCAGTAAGGCGCTCCAAGACCTGTAAATGCAGGAACCACATAAACACCATTTGTATCCGGCACAGAAAGGCAGTATTTCTCCGATGCGGCAGCGCTTTCCAGAATCTTCACTTCATCCCGAAGCCACTGAATTGCCGCCCCGGCCACAAAAACACTTCCCTCCAGTGCATATCCCGGTGTCCCGTCCGGATTCACAGAAATCGTTGTCAGCAGCCCGTGCCGGGAAGCAACTGCCTGGTCTCCTGTGTGCATTAAAAGAAAACATCCCGTTCCGTATGTATTTTTAACATCACCCGGTCTGAAACAGCACTGGCCAAACAGAGCCGCCTGCTGATCTCCTGCCGCTCCCGCAATGGGGATACGCCTTCCCAGAAGCTCTTCACTGGTGTATCCGTAAATACAGCTGCTGGGCTTAACCTTAGGAAGCATGGACGAAGGAATCCCCAATTTGTCCAGAATTTCCTGATCCCACTGTTTTTTATGGATATCAAAAAGCATTGTACGGGAGGCATTTGTATAATCTGTCACATGAACCTTTCCTCCGGTCAGCTTCCAGATCAGCCAGGTATCCACTGTCCCAAACAGAAGATTTCCTTTTTCTGCGGCTTCTCTTGCTCCATGGATATTGTCCAGGATCCACTTAATCTTTGTACCGGAAAAATAAGCATCCGGAATCAAACCTGTTTTGCGCCGGATCACATCAGCAAATCCCTCTTTCTCCAGTTCATCCACAATGTCTGCTGTACGGCGGCACTGCCAGACGATAGCCGGATATACCGGAAGGCCGCTTCTTTTATCCCATACGATGGTTGTTTCTCTCTGATTGGTAATACCGATGGCCTCAATGGACTCCGTTCCCGTCCCGATTCCGGCCATGGCCTCCTTTGCAACCTCCAGCTGACTGGACCAGATTTCATGTGGATCATGCTCCACCCAGCCCGGTTTGGGATAATACTGTGTAAACTCCTTCTGTGCCACACTGCAGATATTGCCCTGTTTATCAAAAAGAATACAGCGGGAACTTGTGGTTCCCTGATCCAGAGCCATTACATACTTTCCCATCTTCATATACCTCCTCCGTTTTTTCAAAGACGGCAGAATTTTCTACCCCAGGAAATTCTTGCCGATAAAATAGCCCAATACCAGAACGCCCAATACAATACGATATATTCCAAAGGCAGTAAAATCATGTTTCTTGATATACCCCATAAGGAACTTGATCGCCAGAACAGAAACAACAAAAGCTACCACAAGTCCCACAGCCAGTATGATCAGCTCTGTTCCCGAAAAAACCAGTCCGAATTTAACCAGCTTCAGCAGGCTGGCTCCGAACATCACCGGGATGGCCAGGAAAAATGTAAATTCCGCCGCCACTGTTCTGGAGGTTCCCACAAGAATTCCCCCGATAATGGTGGAACCGGAGCGGGAAGTCCCCGGTATTACAGACAGCACCTGAAAAATTCCGATGAGAAATGCCGTTTTAAAGCTCAGGTGCTCCAGATCTGTACAGGAAGGCTTTCTTTTGCGGTTATACCGTTCCACAATAATAAAAATAACACCATATACAATTAATGCAATGGCAACCACCACATAATTGTTAAATTTTTCTTCGATCACATCGTTAAAGGGAAGCGCGATCACAATGGTGGGAATGCATGCCACCAGTATCTTAAACCACAGAATCCACTTTTCTTTATCGCAGAAGCGTTCCACAAATGTGAGGATACCACGGGAAACTGCAGAATGCTTCTGCAGTGCCGCCCTGGTTTTTCGGGAAACAGGCCGGTTATAGAAAGGCCACAGCTTTCCCCAGTACAAAACCACAACTGCCATGATCGCCCCCAGCTGTATCACCACCAGAAACAGTTCTTTAAAGGCATCGCTCACATTCAGCTTAATAAATTCATCCACAAGAATCATATGACCGGTACTGCTGATGGGGAGCCATTCTGTGATTCCCTCCACAATACCAAGCAAAACCACCTTTAGCAATTCCAGAAATTCCATAAAGTCCCCCTTCCGACATTTGTCATGCCTTCAATTAATCACTTCCAGTATATTACACATTCTCCTGTTCGTAAACAGAAAACCTTCACGCATTTCATTCTCTTATCATAACATATAAAAAAACCGCCGCTGTATTTTATCCATTCAGGAACTCACACAGCAGCGGCATTTTAAATCTCTTTTTTGTATTTCAGAGCCATTAGCGGCTTGCAATCGTTGCAATATCGATCAGGCTGAGATGATTCAGGTCTGTATTTTCCAGACTGGTTACCAGCGCTTCTGCCGTATCCAGAGACGTAAGAACATTCACTCCTGTTTCAATGGCGTTCCGGCGAATCACGAAACCATCCTTCTGATGCTCAACTCCCTGAGGCGGTGTATCAATGACAACATCGATTTTGTGTCCCAGAATCAGGTCCATCAGGTTGGGAGCAGGCTGCTCGATCTTGTTAGTCCGGATTACTTTGATTCCGGCATTCTTCAGAGCCTTTGCAGTTCCTCTGGTTGCATAGATTCTGTAGCCCTGTGCCTCAAATCTGCGCGCGATGGGAATCACATCCTCCTGATCCTCATCTCTTACCGTAATGATCATGTTTTTATATTTCGGAAGACGTATTCCCGCTCCGATAAACGCCTTATAAAGTGCCTCATTAAAGCTCTCCGCAATACCCAGGCACTCACCTGTTGATTTCATTTCCGGTCCAAGACTGATATCTGCGCCGCGGATCTTCTCAAAGGAGAATACAGGCATCTTAATGGCAATGTGTTTTGCCTCAGGCTGAAGTCCCGGCTCATACCCCATATCCTTCAGCTTATGTCCCAGTATTACCTTTGTTGCCAGCGGAACGATAGGAATACCGGTCACTTTGCTGATATAAGGTACTGTACGGCTGGAACGGGGATTTACCTCAATAACATAAACTTCTTCCCCACAGACAATAAACTGGATATTGATCATACCCACAACATGCAGTGCCTTTGCAAGACGGCGTGTATACTCTGCAATGGTCTGCTTTGCATTTTCGCTGATGGTCTGTGCCGGATATACGGAAATACTGTCACCGGAGTGAATTCCCGCACGTTCAATATGCTCCATGATACCCGGAATCAGAATCTCTTCGCCATCACAGACAGCATCTACCTCGATTTCTTTTCCCATCAGATATTTGTCCACCAGAATCGGATGCTCCTGGGCAATCTGATTGATGATTCCGATATATTCCTCCACATCCTCATCACTGACCGCGATGCGCATTCCCTGTCCTCCGAGAACGTAAGACGGACGGACAAGTACAGGATATCCCAGCTCTGCTGCCGCCTTCTTTGCCTCTTCTGCAGTAAATACGGTGTGTCCCTTGGGGCGCGGAATCTGACACTGCTCAAGGATTCCGTCAAAAAGCTCTCTGTCCTCAGCCGCATCCACATCCTGCGCGGAGGTTCCCAGAATCTTCACGCCCATTTTCATCAGTGCCTCTGTAAGCTTGATTGCTGTCTGTCCGCCAAACTGAACAACCGCTCCGTCAGGCTTCTCCACATTAACAATATTTTCCACATCCTCCGGAGTCAGTGGTTCAAAATAAAGCTTATCTGCAATGTCAAAATCGGTGCTGACAGTTTCCGGGTTATTATTGATAATAATAGTTTCATAGCCTTCCTTTTTGAAAGCCCAGGTACAGTGTACAGAACAGAAGTCAAACTCAATACCCTGTCCGATACGGATAGGGCCGGAACCAAGTACGAGAATTTTCTTTTTGTCAGTTGTTCCTACTGCCTCATTTTCTGTCTCTGCATCTCCGTATACAGAATAGTAATATGGTGTCGCTGCCGCAAATTCTGCCGCACAGGTATCAACCATTTTATATGCTGCCACAATTCCGTATTCCTTGCGGAGTTCTTTTATCTCGGCTTCTGTTTTGCCGCTTAAAGCCGCAATTACGTTGTCAGGGAATTCCAGACGTTTTGCTTCCATAAGAAGCTCACGGTTCAGCTCCTGATTTTTAAGAGCCTGCTCCATTTCCACAAGAATGGCGATTTTATCAATAAACCACAAGTCGATCTTTGTCATCTCATGGAGTGTTTCCTGAGGCATTTTTCTGCGGATCGCTTCTGCGATTTTCCAGATTCTTCTGTCATCTACAATACGCAGCTCATCCAGAAGAACATCATTGGGAAGATCGGAAAAATCATAGGACATCAGACTGTCCACATGCTGCTCCAGAGAACGGATCGCTTTCATCAGAGCACCCTCAAAGCTGTGACAGATGCTCATTACTTCTCCTGTGGCCTTCATCTGTGTTGTCAGTGTTCTCTTGGCCGTGATAAATTTATCAAAGGGCAGACGCGGAATTTTTACGACGCAGTAATCCAGCATAGGCTCAAAGCTTGCATACGTTTTTCCGGTAATGGCATTGGGAATTTCATCCAGTGTATAGCCCAGAGCGATTTTTGCCGCAACCTTTGCAATGGGATAGCCTGTAGCCTTACTTGCCAGTGCGGAAGAACGGCTTACACGGGGATTTACCTCGATTACACAGTACTCAAAGCTTTCCGGATGAAGGGCATACTGTACGTTACAGCCGCCGGTAATACCCAGCTCTGTAATAATATTAAGAGCGGATGTACGCAGCATCTGATATTCCTTGTCTCCCAGAGTCTGAGAAGGTGCCACTACAATGGAGTCACCGGTATGAACGCCTACAGGGTCAATATTCTCCATGTTGCAGACAGTGATACAGTTACCTGCACTGTCACGCATTACTTCGTATTCAATCTCTTTCCAGCCGGCAATACATCTCTCCACAAGAACCTCTCCCACACGGGAAAGACGGAGACCGTTTTCCAGAATCTCACGGAGCTCGGCTTCGTTATTGGCGATTCCGCCGCCGCTTCCTCCAAGTGTGTAGGCCGGACGGAGAACTACGGGATATCCGATTGTATTTGTAAAGGCAAGGCCTTCTTCCACTGTTTTTACCACTTTGGAAGCTGCAATGGGCTCGCCGATCTTTTCCATTGTATCCTTAAATTCCTGACGGTCCTCTGCCTTCTTGATTGTTTCAGAGGTGGTTCCGATGAGACGGACATTATGCTCCTCCAGAAATCCTTTTTCTGCCAGCTCCATAGCCAGGTTCAGACCTGCCTGGCCTCCAAGTGTGGGAAGCACACTGTCCGGTTTTTCCTTCAGAATAAGCTGTTCCACTACCTCAACAGTAAGAGGCTCAATGTAAACACGGTCTGCAATATCTTTATCCGTCATGATTGTTGCGGGATTGGAATTCAGAAGAACAACTTCAATTCCTTCTTCCTTTAAAGAACGGCAGGCCTGTGTTCCTGCATAGTCAAATTCCGCTGCCTGACCTATAATAATCGGACCGGAACCAATTACGAGTACTTTTTTTATATCTTTATTTCTTGGCATTATCGGTTCCCTCCCATCATCTCCATAAATCTGTCAAACAGGTAGCTGGAATCCTGCGGGCCGGGACATGCCTCCGGATGGAACTGCACTGTAAAAATGTTCTTGCCCAGATATTCCATTCCCTCATTGGTGCCATCGTTTACATTGATAAATGCCGGACGGGCAATATTTTTCGCCTCAAGATCATGAGCATCCACCACATATCCGTGATTCTGAGAAGAAATATATACTCTTCCTGTTTTCAGATCCTTTACAGGATGGTTGCCGCCTCTGTGGCCATATTTCATCTTATAGGTATCTCCGCCTGAAGCAAGAGCCATAAGCTGATGTCCGAGACAAATGGCAAAAATCGGCACATCAGACTGATAAAGCTTCCGGACTTCTTCAATAATCGATGTACATTCCTTCGGATCTCCGGGGCCGTTGCTGAGCATGATTCCGTCCGGATTTGACTGCAGAATCTCCTCTGCGGAAGTCAGTGCCGGATAAATGGTCACCTGACAGCCTCTCTCATTTAAGGAACGGGCAATATTTCTTTTGGCACCCAGATCAAGCAGCGCTACTTTAGGTCCGTCACCTTTCAGGACTTCTCTTTCCCGGCAGGTTGTTTTTTCAACCACTTTGCCTGTTGTATATTCTTTCAAACGGGGGATGATTGTTTCCAGATCATAATTTTCATTCACTGTGATCATACCATTCATGGTTCCCTTCTCACGAAGGATCTTGGTCAATGCTCTGGTATCAATTCCTGCAATACCCGGAATATCATGCTTTGCCAGAAAATGCTGAATAGTATCAACGCTTCGGAAATTACTTGGAATACGGGATAATTCGCGGACAATAAAACCGTCAATCCATGGCCTTCTGGATTCCTGGTCGTCATAACAGATTCCATAATTACCGATTAAAGGATACGTCATACAAACAGCCTGACCTGCATAAGACGGATCCGTCATAACCTCAAGATAACCTGTCATGGAAGTATTAAAGACGATTTCACTGATGACATCTCTTGCAGAACCAATACTGGTACCTGTAAATACATGTCCATCTTCTAATATCAGAAATGCTTTCATACAATCTCCCTTTCTTGTATATTTCTCTATTATTTTATCCTAAATCTTCAAGATTGTATCATAAGGATATCTTTTTTTCAACAGAAACCACTCCTAAAAATAATTCAGTATCCTGCAAAAAGTTTCTGAATGACAGTATTCTCAAAAAAATAAAAAATTTAAATTTTTTTAAAAATTACTATTGACTTTCCATTGGAAATAGGTTATTATAATCAAGCAGTCGCGAGGAACACAAAAAATTAGCGATTGAATGAAATGCAGGAGTGGCGGAATTGGCAGACGCGCAGGCTTCAGGTGCCTGTGGTCGCAAGATCGTGTGGGTTCAAGTCCCATCTCCTGCATTCTTTTTTGTTTACGGGAAGCTCTGATTTTGCAGGGACTTCCCGTTTTTGTTCCAAAAAGATACCCGGCAACCTGTCGTTACCGGGTAAAATATGAATATCATGTCTTATACAGCTGTTCAATAATGTACCTGTAAATTTTTTTTGTTGTAGCAGTGGTATAATGAATTCCGTCAATCGTATGATATCCGTTCTTTTTCAGGAAAGTATACACATTGATATATTTGGTACCTTTCAATCCAGCCATCAGCCGCAGATTAAAAGCCCGTATCTCACTGTTTGTCACATAAGGGTCATGCTCCACCTGTCCTACAGCACACACATATGTGGTTACCCCCTTCTTTGACCAGGCTGCTGCCTTTTTGTTGATCAGGGAAATATAATTATCAATGTTGTGCACATCATTTACTCCAAGCCAGATGATAACCTTATTTACATTATACAGATTGGCTTCTATCTGGGGTATCGCCGTATTCTTAAACCAGACATACCCCTGGCCGCTTTTACAGATCCATTTTGCCAGACTGGTCTTTACCGCAGCCTGCATCATAACAGTACGTGAATCTCCCACAAACAGAAGGGATCTGTATTTTACCTCCGCAGCTTTGCTGGAAGAACCGTAAACGGCTTTATTACCATTCAGACGATATGCACGCACCTTATAACAATAAGAAAAAGTGCTGGAAAGTCCCGTATCTTTATAACTTAAAACAGACTTTCCGGATATGGTCTTTATTTTTTTGTAGCTGCCATTGGCACTGTCTGCCCGAAATACCTGATAGCCGTCTGCAGAGGAAACCTTGCTCCATTTTATGGTTGCGGTTTTGGCAGAATCAGATTTCGCATAAGTGACTGTCACTCTGGACGGAGCAGTTTTTACGGTAACAGGCTTTGTCAGAGGACCGTAAGCAGTCTCTTTTCCTTTAATATTATAAGCACGGATACGAAAAAGGCAGGTTTGATCCAACTGACAGTTTATTGTCAGTTTTGTGGTATCCGACGATGAGATCGTCTGGATCCGTTTATATTTTTTCAGACTTTCCTGATACTGATAAATCTGATATCCTGCTGCATTTTTCACTTTTCCCCAACTGAGGGTTACTTTATTCTGAGATACAGATGCAGAAACATTTACTGCTCCCGGTTTTGTTACCGATGCCTGAACCTGTGTGAGACTTCCAAGCATCAGCATCACAACAAAGGCAGTCAATATTACTGCCCACTTTCTCTTCTTCAATGATTACCTCTCTTTCCTACTTACCGCTTACCTGCATTTTTTTCGCTGTGTGAGGGACATATCAATGAGATTACCCATAATACAATTCCCAGAACCACTGCGATATCTGCCAGGTTAAAAACAATTTCCCGGTTTTTGGAATTTCCGGACTTCAGCTTTATGCCCACATAGTCCGTAACATAGCCACATTTGCGTCTTTCGGCATAATTGCTGATACCTCCGCCCAGAATAAGGGAAAGCCCCAGTTTTTTCAGAGCCCGCCCTCTGTGTAAAAGCTGAGACACAAAGCCGCCGCCCACCGCTCCGAGAACCATGGCAGACAGCTCCATATGCTCCTCTTTTTTTAATTTGAGCCATCCCAGTGCAGTTCCCTTATTGTGGACATTCTGCAAAACAACTCTGCCGCCGGGAAGCTCTTTTCTGGTGCCCTGTAAACGGGAAGTATTAACATATTCTTTTATCGCATACTCTGCCGCAAATACCGCAGCCATTATCATCAGAAATGTCATTGGCCTTATTCCTCTGGTGCTGCCTCCACGACCGGCTCTTCTTCCGGTACAGATTCTTTCGTCTCATCAGAAGCCTGTTCCGGCTTTTCTTCACTGACAGACTCTTCACCTGCCGGTTCAGCTGTCTCCTCCTCGCAGGCAGCTTCTTCACTTACTGTTTCTTCCGGTACATCAACCACATCCTGTACGTCTTTGTGTTCCGGCTCTGTGGAAGGACAGGTGGCCCCGCAGTACGGACAGAATGATGCTACCTTATCTACTGCCTTCTGACAGGAAGGACATATCTTCTGTCCTTTTAACGAAGCAGCTTCTTCACGATAGGCTGCCGCACGCTGCAGATGCTGGGAAATCTCCTCACAGAGAGCTCCAACTTCGCCATCCACTGCGCTTCCGTCTGCATATCGCTGATAAATAAGATTTCCAAGATCAAACTTAATCTTGTCAGCTGCTTTTTCCTCGCTGTTCATTTTATTGCGGATCTTCTGTGTTTCATAAAGAGTCTCCGCCTTTCCTCCCAGATCCTTTGCCTTTTTTGAGATGGTCATCCCCAGCTCATCAAAAAAATCATTTGCCATAATTTATTTCTCCTTTCATACAACATTTCAGCATATCACCCGGTACACCGGCACCGATCACTGTCCTCTGAGTAAAATCCGCGGACCGCCTGTTTTTTCGATATATTCTTTTGTAATAACAACCCGCCCTATACTGTCATCTTTCGGAATCTCATACATAATATCCAGCATATACTCCTCGAGAATGGCGCGCAGTGCTCTGGCACCGGTTTTTCGCTCCATAGCCTTCGCAGCAATTGCATAAAGAGCACCCTCTTCAAACTCCAGCTTCACCTCATCAAGAGCCAGAAGCTTCTGATACTGCTTCAATATAGCATTCTTCGGCTCCTGAAGAATTTTTACCAGCATATCCTCCGTCAGTCCGTCCATGGTGAAGATCACCGGCAAACGTCCGATAAATTCCGGAATCATGCCGAAATTACGAAGATCTTCCACTGTGACTTTCTCCAGAAGATGGGGGTCATTATCATATTTATCCTTCAGATCCGCGTAAAATCCGATGGATGCCTGTTTATTCAGACGTTCCTTGATGATATTTTCCAGATCGGGAAAAGCCCCGCCGCATATAAACAGAATATTCCGTGTATTTACCGTTGTCATTGGAACCATGGCGTTTTTGCTGTTGGCTCCCACAGGCACTTCTACCTCACTGCCCTCCAGAAGCTTCAGCATTCCCTGCTGAACCGCCTCACCGCTTACATCTCTCTGATTAGTATTCTTTTTCTTGGCAATTTTATCAATTTCATCTATAAAAATGATTCCGTGTTCCGCTTTTTCCACGTCGTTATCTGCAGCAGCCAGAAGCTTGGAAACCACACTCTCAATATCATCTCCGATATATCCGGCTTCCGTAAGGGAAGTTGCATCCGCGATTGCCAGCGGCACATCAAGAAGACGGGCCAGCGTTTTCACCAGATAGGTTTTTCCGCAGCCTGTCGGCCCTATCATCAGCATATTGGATTTCTCGATCTCGATTTCATCCATTGTATCTGTGGCCACCCGTTTATAATGATTATAAACGGCCACTGACATTACTTTTTTTGCATACTCCTGACCAATCACATATTCATCAAGAGAAGCCTTGATTTTGTGCGGTGCCGGAATGCTTTTCAGATCCAGTGCAGGCTTTTTCTCAGCCTCTTTTTTCTTTTTGATCTTTTTGGGTTTTGCCGCCGGATTCTGGAAACTGCTCAGATCGATCATGCTGATATTGGGCATATTCAGCAGATCTGCGTAATTGATATTTCCATTTCCCATCTGGCTGTTCATTGTATCAAAGCTCTTCTGCATACAATCTGTGCAGATATGTATATTATTAGGCAGCTCGATCATCTTTCCTGCCTGGCTTTCGGAACGGCGGCACAGAAAGCAGAACTGCTCATATTCATCTTCTTTTTTATCCGTATCTTTACTGTCGGAATCGGTTTCCATCAGTTCCCCGTCTTTATCAAATTGGTCCATTGGAATGGCTCCTCTCTTTTTGCTATTCTTTACTTTTCTATATTTTAGATTATTATAGCATATCTCCCTGAATGTTCAAAATAAAGATTTTATAAAAATACGGGATGCCGCAAATTAATTTTTGCTTCATCCCGCTTTCCTGCTTACCCTTACTGTCTGGCTCCCAATGTCACCTCCAGGGGCATTTCTTCATATTCGCCGTTATTTGATCTGGAAATAATAATTTCAACAGTTTCTCCTGCTTTATAGTACTCCAGCTTACTGATGAGATCATCTCTTCCACTCACCTTCTGACCGTCCAGCTTCACGATGATATCGCCTTTTCTGATACCGCACTGCTCCGCTGCTTCACCGGAAACTGTCTCAATTACAAAGGCTCCCGCCGGCATATTGTACATCTGTATCGCCTCAGAGGAAAGATCTGCAAGCTGAACACCGAGATACGATGCATCCTCCGCCGAAACCTTGTCTCTGGTCTTTCTGTTCATCAACTCCTCCAGAATAGGCTGTGCCTTGGTAATCGGAATGGCATACCCCATCCCTTCCACACCGCTGGCAGCATTTTTGGCAGAGTTAATGCCAATCAGCTCCCCTTTCATATTCAGGAGAGCACCACCGCTGTTTCCTGCATTAATTGCAGCATCTGTCTGGATCATCTCAGAAATGGTCCCGTCTTCCATCTCAATGCTCCTGTTCAGTGCACTGATCCAGCCGGATGTAACAGACTGTCCGTAACCCAGAGCATTTCCGATAGCGACAACCTGATCTCCCACAGACAGGGAATCCGAATCTCCAATCTGTGCTATTTTGATCATACTCATGGTGTCTTCGGGAATGTCACTTTTCTCAACTGCAACAACCGCCAGATCATTCTCCGTATCCACACCTTTTATCTTTGCCGATACGGCATCCTCCAGATTCACATCGCTGGAGGCCATCTGCGTCGTTTCCTGTTCCGCATTCGCCACATCATTGCCGATAAAACATACACTCAGTGTGGTCGCTCCCTCTACCACATGATTATTTGTGGCGATCAAAAGCTCATTATCATTTTCCCCAACAATAATTCCGGAACCGCTGGCAGCACTCTGATACTGTCTGGAGCCGAAAAAGCTGTAAATCTCCTGCACACTTACAGAAGTGATGGCAACAACAGAAGGCATGGTAGCCTCTGCCACACCAGCCACCGTTCCAGTCTCTGCGATAATATCCGCAGCTGCATTGCCGCTGTTATCAGATACAGTAACAGGGGCTGTAGTCTCCAGTCTTACCTGTGAATCAGAATGATCCGGAAAGAGAGATTTTGCCGCAAAATTTACTCCCTGAAAAACAACTCCTGCGATCAGACCAAACATAACTGCAAGTACAGCAGTAACCGCTGCCTTTTTTCCTAAGCTATCCCTGTGTTTTGCTCTGTTCCTTCTCTGTTTTCGTTCCTCCTGCTGCGTATATTCAGGTTGTTTCCGATGAACCTGATAATATCCATAACGGGGCGGAATCTGTGTATCATTTACATGACCATTATCAGTCTCTATGGCACTTAAATCATCCTGATGAAGCTGTTCTGAGGAATAGGAATATTCATGCGGTGAGGAACTCTCTGCGCCATCATCCCGGCAGCGATTTTCTTCCTGAATTCTGTCATCTTCCATGGCCGTACTCCCTTCTATTTCACTTTTGTTATAAATTATCAATATATACAAATTCTATTAGCTTTATTTATAGAATAAGTGTATCAGTCATTTGTGTTCAAATTGTGACAGATGTTTTAAAAAAACATGTTTCGATTCCATTTCCGTTAACTCTTCTGCTGCCAGTAGGAAGAATTCATTGTCAGCCGTCTGATCAGGCCAGCCGGAAGACGTTTATATCTTTTTCCCAGAAAATACCCTGCATATTTAAAGCCACTCTGGATCACCAGCTGAGGTACAAGCCAGATACGGCCTTTTTTACAAAGATACACAAAGCTTTTTTTCACAAGGCGCAGCCCCTCTCCTTCAGAGGGAACTCCGTCGAATATCTCCGGATGCTCTGCCTGAGAAACTCCCAGATCGAAATTTCTGTGAAGCTGCTGCATTGCCGAATAATTATGTGAATGGATCACCCTTGCTTCGGCTGCATATGCCACACCATATCCTGCCTTTACCATATTTCCCGCATAGATCATATCCTCGTTAAAAATAGCTCTTGGGGGAAATCCGCCTACTTTCTCATAAACACTTTTTTTGTAAGCTGCACATACGTTGGAACAAAAATACGTCTTTATTCCATAAACTGCTGTATCTTTTTCGTATTTAATACAGGATACATCCGGATAATTGAAGCTTCTTGTATATCGTTCAAGAAAACGGCAATCCTTTGCAGGAAGCTGTCTTGCATAAGAAGCACCCACATTTTCCTCTTTCTGAAGAGGCGATAAAAGAGCTGAGATCAGATTACGGTCTGCGGGAAGAGCGTCCTGTGTCATAAAAACCATATATTCCCCATCCGACAGTTCAGCTGCTGCCTTTCTCGTTCCGCCGTGGTCAAACTCTTCTTTTGTCAGATGATGAACCTCCAGCAAAGGAAATTCCTCTTCCCAGCTCTTATTCCAGAATTTTTCCTCTGTATTCATCACAATGATACGCGATACAGAAAGGCTCTGCTTTGATAATCGTCTGAGCAAATCTCTAAATCCGTCATCCGGGCGGTACGTCGGAATGATCACATCCACTTTTTCTGAATTCATAGGCTCCTCCATTGATAAAAAAAGGCTGCCGCAAAAATCCATTTACGACAGCCCATCTGTTTATTCTAATACTTCTGCTGAAACACTTCCGCCTTCATCGTAGGAAACTTCTCCGCCGGACCAGTCATCACCGCCTCCGGTATCTCCGGACCAGTCTCCACCGCCGGTATCTCCTCCACCGGTATCTCCTCCACCGGTGTCTCCGGACCAGTCTCCGCCTCCGGTGTCTCCGCCGCCGGTATCTCCTCCGCCGGTGTCTCCTCCGGTCCAGTCTCCGCCTCCGTCATCAGCCGGTACATCTGTACCTCCGCCGGTATCAGCCGGTACATCTCCGCCGCCGGTATCTCCTCCGGTCCAGTCTCCGCCTCCGTCATCAGCCGGTACGTCTGTGCCGCCTCCATCGTCATACGTTATATCTCCGCTGCCTCCATTGTCAGTGGATGGATCTCCGCCTCCGCTATCTCCGTCTCCGGTATCTCCTCCAGTAACGTTATCCACAACATCCTGCCATGTGGTCTGAGATCCATTCTGCCAGATGAAGGAATCCTCCGCAGAGTTCTCATCTTCTTCCGAGGTAACAGGAGCCACATCAGTCAGTGCACTCTCACCACCAACGATCTCATTGATCTTTTCACTCTTTTCCTTTACGGAATCGGATGCCACATAATCCTTTTCTCCAAACAGGAAATCATGGATCAGACCAACGTTTGATTCCAGTGTGGTCGGTACAATAATGCTTCCCTTAATATTCGAAAATTTATAATTAACCGGGAAGCCTGCTGTGTTCTCCAGTTTATAACCGATCAGTGTGGGGATCAGCTTCAGGATCTCTGTCTTGCTCAGGGATGTTTTTACCATAGGGAATACTTCATCCATGATTTCAAAAATAGTAGTCAGTCCTGCTTTCTTTGCTTTTTCCACACAAAGCTTGATTACATTTCTCTGACGCTCTGTACGTCCCATATCAAGACTTGCAGTATAACGGATACGACAATAGGAAACAGCCTGAACACCGTTCAGATGATAGGTATCCACAATAGCCTCCAGATCCTCCGGCTTGGGTTCCGGCTCCGGAATAGGTTCGTAAGTCTTTCCTGTCTCTTCCGCAGTTTCCTTACAGTAATTGTTCATATGAACAATCTCTGCATAGGAAAGAGGAATGTCCAGTCCGCCCAGACAGTCAATGGCTGTTACCAGCGCATTAAAATCTACCGTTACATAATCCTTGATATTCAGATCCAGGTTGGTATTCAGCATGTTGATAGCCTGTGTAGGACCTCCGTATGCATATGCCGCATTGGCTTTTGCATAGGTATCTGTACCGATATTCAAAAGCGTATCACGGTATACGGATACCAGACGCACTTCCTTTGTATCGTTGTTCACACATGCAATGATCATTGTATCACTGTTCTCACTGCCCAATGCCGCATTTTTATCACGGTGGTCAATACCGAACAAAGCATATGTGGTAAAGCCTGTCAGAGATTCCTCTGCCTGTTCATTCACCACGATCTCTCCTGTATCCTGAATGATCGTATCCGGTTCATCAGCTTCGATCTTGTCCAGTCTTGTGGTGACCTGTCCATAGATCCAAAGACCGCCAATGAACAGTAGCAATACAAAAACTTCCAGGACAAACAGAATGGTTTTTCTCTTTTTTCCTTTTCGTCTTGCCATGTCTTCTTCCTTTCTCAGTTAATATGCATTTTTATTAACAAATCCTTTAAATATTGTAAGGAACAATATTTTTATGTCCAGTCCGATTGTCCAGTTTTCAATGTAATATAGATCACATTCAATCCTCTTTCGGATGGATGTATCCCCACGGTAACCATTTACCTGAGCCCATCCGGTCAGCCCCGGACGCACCTGATGCTTCACCATGTAACGGGGAATCTCCTCACGGAATTTTTCCACAAAAAAGGGACGTTCCGGTCTGGGTCCCACCAGACTCATATTTCCCTTCAGAATATTAAAAAGCTGGGGAAGCTCATCAATACTTGTCCTTCGCATAAATTTGCCGATAGGAGTCACACGGGGGTCATTCTTCACAGTCCACGCTTTCTTCTCCTCTGCCTCCGGCTGCACCTCCATTGAGCGGAACTTGTACATCCAGAAGGTCTTATTATGGAGACCTACCCGCTCCTGCCTGTAGATCAGCGGACCCGGGGATGTGAGCTTGATCAGAATACACATAAGCAGCATAACCGGTGAAGCCACAATGATTCCAAAAATAGAACCCACAATATCCATCATCCGCTTGACCAGTGCATTAAAGGTATTGGTCAGCGGGACATAACGGATATTGATTACCGGCAGCCCCAGTATATCCTCCGTATATGGTTTGGTAGGAATGATTCTATTATAATCCGGAATAAATTTTGTGTGTACTCCTGACTTTTCACACATTGCAACAATCTGCTCCAGCCGGTAGTACTCACTCAGGCCAAGGGTAATTGCAATCTCATCCAGCCTGTTTTCCGGCAGGATAACCGTAAGATTGGCGATTCTTCCCAGTACCTTTATCCCTTTATACATAGTGCCCGCTGCAATATTATCGTCCAGTATTCCGCGGATGATATATCCCCATTGAGGGTTCTGCAAAACACGGTCAATATACTCCTCTGCCGCCCGGCTGTATCCCACCAGAAGAACCTGTTTCTGATTACGCCCTTTTTTCCTCATATCACGCTGAATATAAAAAATCAGCATGCGGACGCCCCAGCACAGAACTACATCAATGATATAAAAAATAACGAAAGTAAGACGTGAATAATCACTCTCATTCATGAAATATAAAACAAACATGATGATAAGGAGCCCTAAGGTATTGGCCTTCAGAATATTGGCCAGAACCAGACGGCGCCCCTGCATTCTCATTGATGTATATAAGTTAAAAGCCTGATATAAAATAAGATATCCCGGTATAATAAATATCAGGAAAGTCATATATTCACTGAAGCTTTTTGCCCGAACTGCAGAATCAGCAAAGGGTCCCACAAATCGTATCATCCACGCTGCGGTATAGGAAAATGCCACTACCAGCATATCCAGCAGCATATGAAGGCGATTGATGCTTTTCTGATTATCGTTAATCAATCTTTGCCACCTCTATCAAATTCATTGTCTCTATATTATAATAGAAAACTCTCAAAAGCAATAAAATCTTCTCCGGAAATCATAAAAAAACTGTGAAATACCCTCTCAGCCCCGGAAACGAAGTATTATATTATACCATAATTCTGCCTGAATCTGCACATATCGCGGCAGATTTGCCAGAGAAAACGGCACTTTTTTCTCTTTTTTGCTAAGCTGAAAGCCATTTTTGATTCCGGCAAGGTATTCTCTTCCAAAGCCCTTCAGGGCAAAAAATATAATCTTGGCACCAAACCCCGCTGCAAGAAAAGGCAGATTAATAAGAATCTGCAGCAATGGCATATTCTTATATATCATATAAATATTATTTCTGGAGGAGTAACGGATCTTAAACTGGTTATAGCGGGAACCGCTGGTACCGCTTCCCACATGATAAACCACTGCCCGGGGTGCATACCAGTTTTCATACCCGTAAATTCTGGCACGATAACCTATATCCACATCCTCCATATATGCAAAATGCTCTTCATCAAAAAGGCCTGTTTTATTCATGAGCTTTTTGCGGTAAATAGCCGCTCCCGCACATGCGGCAAAAATCTTCTCCTCTTTATCATAGGCAGAAATATCTTTTCCTTTGCCTCTGGCAAATCCCCAGCCCAGAGAACAGTAATAATTACCTGCATCATCCAGTTTATCTCTGTCATGATACTGGATCATTTTGGCCTGACAGGAAAAAGCATTTTTATGACGTCGGATCGCGGCAAGCATTTCCTCCACAAAGTTTTTCTCCACTTCCGTATCATTATTCAGAAGAAGCACATACGGCGTTCTGCTTGCCTCGATTCCCACATTGACAGCTTTGGAAAAGCCAAAATTATCAGACAATTCAATAATTCTGACCCAGGAGAAATTTGCCGCAATAAAAGCACTGCTCCCGTCTGTGGAGCCATTATCTACCACGATTACTTCAAAATTGTCCATGGTCTGCTGCTCCAGACTGGCAAGGACTCCCTCCAGATATGCGATCCCGTTATAATTGGGAATGATCACTGAAACTTCCTGCATTTTTTATCCCTTCTTCTTTCCCATTCCCGGAAGCGGTTTCAGCGAATAGTTCCATTTTGTGAGGGAAAGATTTTTGTTATAGTATGGGTCACCGTTCTTCAATATATCCAGCCACTGACAGCGCATATATTCTATCTCCTCCTGAAAACGGCGAACCTTCTGTTTATTGTCTTCCGCACCGCGTGTCTTCGATTCCATATGATACAGCTGTGCATATGGATTGTAAACCACTAAATATGATGCACTGTTCACTTTCAGGCAAAGATCCACATCATTAAAGGCTACAGCAAGCTTCTCCGTAAATCCGCCCACCTGCCGGAAAACATCTTTCTTTATGATCATACAGGCAGCTGTCACTGCACTCATATCCTGCAGAAGAGATGCCTTATGAAGGTAACCGGTACGCTCAGCCGGCATATCCACAAACATATGACCGGCAATACCTCCGATTCCGATCACACAGCCTGCATGCTGGATAGTGTTATCCGGATAAAGAAGCTTCACACCTACGGCCCCCACCTCCTGTCTCTGACAGGTTCCCAGCATCTCCTCCAGCCACTGAGGTGTGATCACTGTCACATCATTATTCAGAAACAGCAGGTAATCTCCCTTTGCCTGACGGGCGCCGAAATTATTAATGGCAGCATAATTAAATTCTTTTTTCCAGCGCAGAAGACGGATTTTCGGATTTTGGGACAGTTCTTTGTAATACCGGAAAATCTCATCGGAGGTACTGTTATTTTCTATAATCAGTATTTCGTAATTTGGGTAAGTGGTTTTTTCCTCAATAGATTTCAGACAAGCCTGCAGTGATTCTTTTTCGTCCTTATTTGGAATAATTATGGAGACCAGAGGCTGACCCTGGACAGGATACTGCACCCGGTAAAATCCCAGATCCTTCGTATGGCTTACAATACCTTTTGTTCCTGTTCGCTCCAGATGGGCCTCAATAGCTCTTTTTCCCGCCTCAAAGGCATACATCTTACTGGCAGGATTATCGGCCGTGGACGCTTTATGGGTTCTCCAGTGATACAGGATCTCCGGCACATGGGCAACCTTACGTGCCTTCTCCACGCATCGGAAAATAAAATCATAGTCCTGCGCGCCGTCATATTCTCTCCGAAAACCTCCCACCTGCTCCACAATGCTTCGACGCACCACAAAAAAATGACAGATATAATTGTTGGAACGCAGAAGATCCAGATTGAAATCCGGTTTAAGATGAGGCTGAAAATGCTCCGACAGATCTGTGGTCACTTTATCCTCATCCGTATATACCGCATCCGCTTCTTTATTTTTTTCCAGGGCAGAGACAATTTCATAAAGAGCATTGGGCGCCAGCAGATCATCATGATCCATCAGTCCCACAAATTCCCCTGAAGCCATGGAAAAAGCCTGGTTTGTGTTTTCCGCAATTCCCAGATTATCCTTCAGATTCTTATATCGTATGCGGGAATCTTTTTTTGCATATTCCTCCAGAACCGCCTGCATGTTCCTGTCATCAGGACTTCCATTGGCTATACACAGCTCCCAGTTGGCATATGTCTGTGCCCTCATGGAATCCAGCATCTGACGCAGAAATTTCTCCGGCGTGCGATAAGCCGGAACGACAACGCTGATAATAGGGGTTTCACGGAACTTATGCTCTTTTTGCTTATTCAGTTCCTTCTCATCCGGCACATAGGCTTCATACCAGGGGCCATAGGGAACCTCCTCCGGTTCGAAACGCTCATGGAGACGAATCCAGAATTCCTTGGGGCCATAATGCTTCAGATAACGGAAGCCTTTCAAAATCGTATATGGAGATAGTTTTCGGATTAACCGTTTCCACTGAATACGGCCTCCGGCTGCATTTTCTTTTTTCATATATCTTCAAACCTCTGATTTACCGCGTACTCCCGGAAAAACTGCTGCTCCGGGGAAAATATGAATTTATTTTAACATCCCGCCATATTTTTTGCAAGAAAGGGAATGAATGTGTTATACTGTCTTTGTCAATTTGAATTCCGAATACAGGAGAACATAAGATTATGAAATTTAAAAGAACTCTGACCTGGCTGCTGGCTCTGGGCATTTCTTCTTCGCTTTTTTTACAGACCCCAGTCAGTGTCCGCGCAGAAGCCGAACAGACCGCTGCAGTTTCTGAAATTTCCACAAATGCAATTCCCGGCTGGCCCCAGGGTCCGGATATTTCTTCCACTGCCGCCGTTATCATGGAGGATTCCACAGAAACTGTTTTATATGCCAAAAATATGGATACCGCCCTTTTTCCGGCAAGTACTGTAAAAATAATGACCTGCCTGCTGGCTCTGGAAAACAGCAGTCTTGAAGATGAAGTAACCATGACGGCCACCGGCGTATCCGGTGTGACTGACGGAGGTGCCAATATTGCAGCTCAGCTTGATGAAGTTTTTACCATGGAACAGTGTCTTTATGCCATTATGGTAGCTTCCGCCAATGACATTGCCCTGCAGGTAGCCGAACATGTTGGCGGCTCTGTGGAAAATTTTGTTCAGATGATGAATACAAGAGCCCAGGAGCTTGGATGCACCAATACAGTATTCACCAACCCCACCGGCCTTCCTGATCCCAATCAGCACACAACAGCTCATGACATGGCTCTCATCATGAAAACTGCAATGGATAATTCCACTCTGCAGACTATGGCCGGTACCACAAGCTATAACCTTTCTGCCACAAATAAATCCGGCGGCGGCCGTGTCCTCACAAGTACCTTTCCCATGAGAACGCCCTCGGAGCCTTCATATTATGATGGTTGTATCGGCGGTAAAGAAGGTTATACGGAAGCCTCCGGCAGCACTCTTGTATGTGCGGCAGAAAAAAACGGCACACGTCTGATCTGCGTCATCCTCAACGGTGCCTCCGAACAGACACCCAGTGAAGCAGTTTCCCTTCTGGACTATGGTTTTCAGAATTTCCAGAAAATTTCTCTGGAGGATAAAGATTTCAGTATTCTCTCAGGCGGAACCATTATTCTTCCTGCAGGTGTAAGCTCTGACAGTCTTACCACCAGTGAAACGGAAACAGACGGACAGATTCAGCGTAAATATTTATATAACGGTACGGTAGTAGGAAGTGCCATCGCAGAAAATATCCAGCCGGAAGACACCAGCGTTGCTGATGCGGGAAAAGCCAACCTGCTGGCTGCCCGGCAGTTTTCCTCAGAAAAAACACAGATTCCATACTTTATCATCGGAGGAATCGGGCTGATCCTGTTTATTCTGCTCTTTATTAAAATGATAAAAATCATCAAATCATAAGGGATTACGGAGAAAATACTATGGAAAACAGATTAATGATCCTTGGCTCTCTTGAAGAATTCGTTCATCTTGTTGAGCTTGCAAAAAAACGGGGAATATATACCATTGTCTGCGACGGATATCAGGGAAGTCCTGCCAAAAAAGCCGCTGATAAGTTTTATGACATCCCTGTCACCGATATTGACGGTATCGCTGAAATCTGCCGCACAGAAAAAGTAAACGGAATCATCACTTCTTTTTCTGACCTTCTGTTTGAATGTATGGTAAAAATCGCCTGCAAAGCCGGATTGAAATGCTATCTGACTCCGGATCGGCTTCCTTTTTACCGCGATAAGACTGTAATGAAGGAAATGTTTGCCAGACTGGGGATCCCCACACAGAAATCTGTCTGCCTGGACAGGGATTTTACAGATGACCAGCTGAAACCTCTTACTTTTCCTGTAGTCACAAAACCGGTGGACAAATATGGTTCCCGGGGAATTTTCGTACTGGATGATCCCGGTCGGATCCATGAGCTTTTTGATACCATATGTGCCACATCTGATCTGAAAAAGATCCTTGTGGAAGAATATCATAACGGATATGAATTCAACATGATGTCCTGGGTACTTGACGGCAAGGTGCACGTAATAAGCATCGCAGACAGAGAGAAAACCCCCATCGGACCGGAGGAAATCCCTATCAGTACAAGAAATGTATACCCTTCCCGTCTGTATGACAAAGTCATTGATGAAGCTGAAGGAATCCTTCAGAAGATTGCTGATTTTACAGGTCAGAAGGACGGTGCTTTATCCATGCAGTTTTTCTGGAGTCCAAAGACAGGCATTTCCGTATGTGAGGCTGCCGGCCGTTTCCTGGGCTATGAACATGAATTAATTGAAACAGCCAGCGGATTTTCCGTGGAAGAACTGCTTCTTGATTACGTATATGACCCGGATTCTCTGCGCCGGAATCTGACTTCCCATGATTCCCGTCTGAAAAACACCTGTGCCGTGCTCTATTTTCAGGGTCGGAACAGAACCATAAAAAGCCAGCAAAAAGCCCGTGAGATTGCCGGGCGGGAGGGAGTGATCTTCAGCCAGTTCTTTTATGAGGAAGGGGAAACTGTTATTCACGGCTCCCGACCCTATGTTGCCCGATATTATGTTACCGGAAAAGACCGCCAGGAGCTGGACGCCCGCACGGAAGCCATTTTCCGGGATATTTCCATTACTGATGAAGACGGATCGGAAATTCTCTATTCCAACAGAATTCCCGACTACCCCAGATAAACCGGAGGATTTATGAAAGGAATAAAAAAATACATAGCCCTGCATTTAAGCATCATGGTCTTTTCCTTCACCGGAGTTTTTTCCAAAATGGCCTCTTCCGCACTGAATGAAAACGGCCTTCACAGTCTGCGCTTTTATATTTTCCTGGGACTGATGCTTCTTAATTGCGGTATTTATGCTATTGCATGGCAGAGAGTGATCAAACAGCTGGATCTCTCCATTGCCTTTGCACACAGAAGCGTTTATCTGATCTGGTCTCAGATCTGGGCTTTTCTCATTTTTAACGAAACACTGACTGCCCGCAATATGCTGGGCCTGGCAGTTACTCTTCTCGGTGTTATGATCGTACAGCTTTCTGACGCCAAAGCCATGAAAAAGGAGGAACGCACATGAGATACGGAATGCTGATCATGGTGGGCTGTACACTGCTGACAGCCACCTCCCAGACTATGCTGAAAAAAAGTGCAAACGAAAAACATAAAAACATCATTTTTGAATATCTTAACTGGCGTGTAATCACCGCGTACATAATTTTCGTACTGGTTTTGCTTCTGAATACCTACGCTTATACTATGGTTCCACTGAAGTACGGCGCTGTGATCGACACTTTATCTTATGTTTTTGTACTGTTGTTTTCCGTCGCACTTCTGAAAGAAAAAGTTACAGTGGGAAAATTTATCGGAAACCTGCTGATCATCACAGGAATCCTCATCTATACACTCTGAGATAACCCGTTGTAAATAAAAATCAGGTAACAAAGTACAAAAAAAGTGCTGCCGCATAATACAGACTGCAAAGTTTTGCATTTGATTATGCGCCAGCATTTTTATTTAACACTTTTCAGGCTTTCTGTCTTTTCTGATGGAAATTATGATCCACAGCACATAGATTCCAATGAAAATTACGGAGAGAACGGCTCCTTCCTTCAGTAAAGGTGCATGATAGGACAGAACCACCTCATGATCCCCTTTGGTTACCGTACAGGCAATGAAACCATAATCTGCTCGGAGCATTTCTGTTTTTTCTCCGTCAATGGTCAGTTCCCAGCCCTTCTCATAAGGAATCATAAACATTACATAGCCATCTGTCTGTGCATGAATGGTTCCGGTCACCAGAGAATCCCTCACCGGTGCATCCAGTGTCACTGTGGAGTTTTCCTGTGCCTTTGTCGGTTTTTCCAGCTCATCAATATCTGATATTTCTTTACCGCCTTCAATGGCGATTGCCCCGTTTAATAGCAGCTCGGGACGGTTCTTTTTATTACAGATTTTTTTCAGGCTCTCCTCTGAAATGGCGTTTTCATAAAATCTTGCCATATCAGATTCCATCACATTTTCATAGACAAAAATGCTTCCCACCTGCTTAAGCAGCTTGTATTTGGTACTGTCCAGATTATCCTTACCGGAGAGCAGATAACGCACACCGGTAAAAGCACCAAGCCAGTTTTCTTCCGCGTTATCCCAGTAGGTATAGTGATTCTGGTCACGAATAAATAAACTGGGATACAGTTTTATTATAAACTCTTTGATGTTTCCGTTCATCACCGAATTATAGGTGCTGATTCCTCTGTAGCCCTGGGCTACAGAATCCATGGAATAGCTCACAGAGGAAAAGTCCTTTTCTACTCTGTAAAACTCACTGTCGTATTCCTCCAGAAAATCAAGGGCGTCCTGAATATCCTGGCGGTACAGCTCCCTGAAATAATTCTGAGGAACCTTTGTCATGGCTGTACGCGCCGCCAGCTCCTGATCCGAAGACTCTCTGTCACGGAAATAGATTTCTTTTGCTTCGTCCATTTCCTCGAGGGGCGTATCAGACTTACGAAGGGTCATACGGCAGTCAAAATTCGCACCGCTTTCCGATATCACATTTACCATCAGTGCCAGAGCCATCACACCCATTAAAAGCTCCCTGCATCCGGGTTTTTTAAGAAGCCTTGTTCCCGCCAGACACAGTGCCATAACTGTTCCTGTCAAAATAAGAATGATAATATTCCGCCTGTGCTCCGGAAAAACACTCTGCTCAAATCCCACCAGGCAGACAAACAGCATCACCCCAAAGGTGACTGCCACACCAAGATAACTGATCTTCCCTTCCGCCTTGATGTAGTCCCACACCCACGCAGAAATAAGCAGGAAAAAGGGAATCAGTACAAAAGTATACCGGTGAATGGGATACTGCAGTGCATTAAATACCATCCCCGCCAGTTCCAGAACTGTGGACAGAATCACAAAAACAACCGCCGCGCCTATTACCCTTTTTTCTCTTTTTTCCGAAATCCTGTTTTTCCAGTAAATGATCAGGAACTGAACATTAAGAAAAACAGACAGGGTGGAGCAGAACAGAACAGGGTCTTCGTAATAATTGGAAAAGCCTTCAAATTTTCCGTCTGCCAGACCATGTGCATGGGTCAGGTTATTGGAAAACATCCGCATGAGTTCGGAAACATACAGTTCCGGGTCATAGAACCGGAAACAGTGCTTAATCTGCTCCCACAGGTTCATTCCTTCTCCGCCGATCCGTGAAGAAACATTCATCATCACACTGGCAAGAGGCAAAAAGATCACAAGACCCATTCCCAGCCCCAGAAGCATCTGGACACAGCCAGCGAGAAATTTTTTGATCCGCTGCTTCATGGAAGCATCCTTATCCATCATCACACGGAACAGCAGGTAAAATCCCACTGTGATCATGCACATATAAGTAAAATACACACTGTAAATACTGCACAGGAAAACAGTAACAGGAAAAAATCTGCGACCTTTTGTACCTTTGATGAATTTTTCCGCAAAAAGCAGCATCAGCGGCAGATAAACAGTAACCATGCCAAACTGATAATGCTGCCCCCAGACCATCAGATAACCGTTAAATCCATAGGCAAAGGCCATAACAAACTTTGCCTGCCGGCTGAAATGATGCTGGGACAGAAAACAGTAAAAAATCCATCCTGCGGCAATAATGCGCAGTGCATGGATCGGCGCCAGAAAAATCATCATATGAGCCGGTCCAAGTACATATCCAATAGCATAGAGAAGCATCAGTGAAGGATCAAAAATATTCAGATTGAAAATACTGCTTCCAAAACCGTTTGTAAAATCCCATGTACTTAAGGTTCCGTCTCTGAGACGATTTACAAAGCCCACATAATTCATGGTGTACTGATGCCAGGTATCCTCCCCGATATCATTAAAAACCATGATCTCATTACCAAAAATAAAATTACGAAGAACGATAACACTGCCCACCGCCAGCACCAGCACCAGAAGAAGCTGTGTCTTCGTTTCCGCACTTAACCGGATTTTTCCGGATTTTCTTTTTTCTGTCATGAAGATTTCCTTTCTTACAGCCGTTTCAATGAGAAATCCTGACTTTTCAGTGTCAGATTAGGGTTATAATAAGGATCCGGTTTTGTAAAAATCTCCGGCCAGTGGCTTTCCAGCGTCTGGATTTCCCGGTTAAAGCGTTCCCTTTTCTCCGGTGTATCTTCAAGACCTCTGGATTTTGATTCATAGTGGTACAGTTCCACATAAGGATTATATACCACCAGGTATCCTGCATCCTGTATCTTCAGACAAAAATCAATATCATTAAAGGCAACTGCCAGGTCAGAGCTTAATCCGCCAACCTGATCAAAGGCTGACTTTTTCACCATCATGCAGGCTGCCGTAACTGCACTGTAATTCTGTGCACAGATGATCCTGTGGCAGTAACCGGTATTTCCTCTGGGCTGCTGTACAAAGCAATGCCCTGCAATACCGCCAAAGCCCAGAACCACACCTGCATGCTGCACCGTGTCATCCTCATAATAGAGCCTTGCCCCCACGATTCCCACATCCGGACGCATACAGTATCCCAGCATTTCTTCCAGCCAGTCGGAATTAATGACTTCCGTGTCGTTATTCAACAGCAGAAGATATTCACCCTTTGCATATTCTGCACCGAAATTATTGATATCCGAATAGTTGAAGGGGCCATCCCAGTACACCACATGTACCTTTGGATTACGTGCCTCCAGTTCTTTATAATATGCGAAGGTTTCTTCCTCGGTGCTGTTGTTTTCAATAATGATATATTCATAATTCCTGTAGGTGGATTTTTCCTCAATGGAAGAAATACACCGTTCCAGATCTGCAGTATGATCCTTGTTGGGAATCAGAATGGAGATCAGAGGGTCATATTCACGAATATAGCGGGTCCGGTAAAGTCCCAGATACTCCCCTTTATAAACCTCTGCCTTTATGCCGGTTCTTTCATAATGTGCCTCAATGGCCCTCTGGCCTGCATCAAAGGCATACATTTTGCTCTCCGGATTCTCCGCAGTGGAATCCTCATGGCTTCTCCAGTGATAAAGAATCTTCGGAATATGATAAATATTTTTTGTGGCTTCCACACAGCGCCAGATAAAATCATAATCCTGAGCACCGTCAAATTCCGGACGCAGCATTCCCACCTGATCCAGAAGCTCTCTTTTTACCACAAAAAGATGGCAGATGTAATTTACGGTGCAAAGCAGATCCAGGTTGAAATCCGGTTTGAAATGAGGAAGGAAAAAGCGGTTTCCCTTAATGGACATTTTATCCTCATCAGAGTAGAGAACCTCTGTTTCCGGCCGTTCATTGATGGCCTCCACACAGGAAAACAGCGCGTGAGCCGTCAATGTATCATCATGATCTGCAAAAGCAACAAAATCACCTGTGGCCGCCTCAATGGCCGCATTGGTATTTTCTGCGATCCGAAGCGGTTCCTGATGGGAAATAACCCGGATTCTGGAATCCTCTCTCTCATACTGCTTCAAAAGCTCCCCTATGGGAGAATCCGCGCCGCTTCCGTCTGACAGGCAAAGCTCCCAGTTGGAATAAGTCTGAGCCTTAACAGAATCAATGAGCTGCTTCAGATATTCCGGCTTTGTTTTATATAAAGGAACCACAATACTGATTTTTGGCATAATGGGGAATGTGGTTTTTTTCTGCTTTTCCAGCTCATTTGCCGTGGGCAGATGTTTGGGCAGCCACTCAGAATAATCCACAGGACGTTTTGTCATATCGGAAACCTTGCGCATAGCCTTGACCATCAACGCTTTTGCTCCGTGAGCCCGCAGGTAATTCATACCTTTTTTGCGGTATTTCTCAGCCTTGCCCAAAAGAACCTCTTTTGTACCCAGCCCTACCTTATAAACAGATTTCTTTCCTTTCTGGTCTCTCATGACCAGATAAAGAAATTTTCCTTTTATTTCATCAATTTCAATAAAGAATCCTGTCTCATCCTCAATGGTGCATTCCTTAAACATATCTGCCACATCCACACGGCTGTTTCTCTGCACCCGCACATCCATCGGCTGTTTTTTCTCATCAAACAGCTTAATCTGTACATGGGTATCTGCTGCCGCCCAGCCACGGATCAGACAGGTTTTCGCCTTATGGTTTACGCGTTCCTCTTCAATATAATACTGAGGCTTTTCCCTGCGGCGCATAAGCTCTGCAGTTTTTACATGAAACCATTCCAGACGGTTATTCTCAAAAACAGCAAACACATCAAGACGTTTGCTGTTTTCCAGGTCTGCGGGAAGGGAAACCACAGCCTCCACTCTCTGACCGCCCAGCATTTCCCCGTCTTTAAAACGCTCCACTGCGCTTTTGGCGATCTGGCGCTCCATGGAGGCCTCCAGCTTCCTGCCGTCAAGAAAAGCTTCGATATGGTATTTTTCCGGAATCACTCCCCTTATTACATAACGGCAGGGATCATTCAGGTAAAAACGTTCTTTTTCTACTTCCAGTAACTGATGTTTCATTCTTATCTTCCTTTCACAAGCTCATGGGCTTTCCTTAAGGAACAGTCGCCCTTCACCAGGCTCAGGTTGGGATTATAGTAAGGATCTCCCTCCTCCAGAAGATCTTTATAACGCTCCTGGAATCTATTGATCTCTTTCTGGAAACGTGCCTGCTTCTCAGGTGTGATCTCCAGCCCTCTGGATTTTGACTCATAATGATACAGCTCCACACCAGGTGCGAAGATCACTTTTTTGTCAAGAGCACGGGCGCGCAGACAGAAATCCACATCGTTTAAGGCAACTCCAAAGCCCTCATCCAGACCATTCAGTTCCTTAAAGACATCGGCTCTTACCATGAGACATGCCCCTGTCACGGCACTGACCTCCTGTGCCGTCTGAAGCCTGCCCAGATATCCCACATAATTTTTACCGTAGCCGGTAAGAATATGACCTGCAAAGCCGCCCATTCCCACAACCACACCTGCATGCTGCACGGTGTTGTCGGGATAATACAGCTTGGCTCCTGCAATGGCCACATCATCACGCTGACAAAAGCCCACCATCTGCTCCAGCCAGTCTTCGGTGATAACCTCCGTATCATTATTTAAAAGCAGATAATAATCTCCTGCGGCAAAAGAAGCGCCAAAATTATTAATGGCAGAATAATTAAAGCTGCCCTCATAACGGACTACCTTCACGTTGGAAAAACGCTGCTGCAGTTTATCATAATAATCAAAGGTTTCCTGCTGTTCACTGTTGTTTTCGATTACGATGATCTCAATATTCTTCCATGTGCTCTTTTCTTCAATGGAAACCACACATTTCTCCAGATCTTCAATATGATCCTTATTGGGGATCAGAATGGAAACCTTTGGATTTCCCTTAACTTTATATTTAATACGGTAAATAATAAAAATACCGCTGAACTCTACTTCTGCTTCCAGACCCATTCGCCTGAAATGCTCCTGAAGAGCTTTTTTACCCGCATCAATGGCATACTGCTTGCTGTCCTGATTTCCGGCGGTGGAGCCGTCATGGCTTCGCCAGTGATAAAGCACCTTCGGAACGTGACGGATTTCTTTTGTAGCTTCCGCACATCGCAGCAGGAAATCATGATCCTGGGCTCCGTCAAATTCACTTCGGAGAAGACCTGTTTTTTCCAGCAGACTCTTCTTTACAGCCACAAGATGACAAATATAGTTATTGCAGCGCAGATTTTCCAGATTAAAATCTGATTTGAAGTGAGGATACACGTAATTTCCCTTTTCATCCATCAGATCTTCATCTGAATAAGCCAGCTCCGTCTCCGGATGATCCCGGAATACACAGGCCATTTCATACAATGCATTTGGTGCCAGTGTGTCATCATGGTCTGCAAATACGATATAATCTCCGTCTGCCATGGCAATGGCACCGTTTGTATTCCCTGCAATTCCTGTATTTTCTGCCAGATGCTTATAATGAATCCGGTGCTCTCCCGGATATGTTCTGCTGATAAACTGTTCCAGTCCGTTATCCTTGCTTCCGTCAGCCAGACAGAGCTCCCAGTTCTGATAACTCTGAGCTGTCACAGAATCGATGAGATCCTTCAGAAAATTCTCCGGAGTGTGGTACAGGGGCACCACAATACTGAAAAGAGGAGCTGGCGAAAATACGGTCTTCGCCTGACGCCGCAGTTCTCCGGAACCTGGCTGATGCTTTTTCGCATAAAAGCCATAGGCATCTGTAAAGGAACAGGATTCCTCCTGAAGATAATCCAGAAAGCCACGCACTCCCAGCTCTTTTATAATCTGCCGGTTCTTTTCTTTATTTTCTCTGCCCAGTGTTTTCAAAATGCGGCTGACACGGGAATTATCCCTGTCAAATCTGCGCATATCTACGGAAAATTCTCTTTTTGCCGCATGGTTGGAAAACACAAGACGAATTGCTTTTGATTTAATCTTATCACGGGGAATTTCCACAAGAAAGCCGTGGCACTGATCCAGTTTTACCGAATAAGCCTCTGCAAGATCCGGCCGGCGGATATTTCCCCAGTGTGCCTCGGGAATCACCCTGCCGCTATCATCCATCACTTCCATCTTAAGGTCTCCCAGCACGTTGATGCACCAGCCCTGAAGATAAACCTTGTCAAGACGGCGTTCCACACATTCCATATAATAATTGATGGTATCCTCGTAATATTCCTTTACCACCTGCTTCATGGTTTTCTGAATCAGCGGAAAGCTCTGTCCGTCACAGTAAATCCTCGCTCTCAGAGAATCTGCTATGGAAAAAATCTGCTCCATATTCCGGATACGGATCTCAAATCCTGCATTTTCATCCGGGAAAGGCAAGTCCGGCCTAGCCGCAAGAGCATCCGGTCTTGCCCAGCGTGTCATGGTGCATTCCACCGGCACATGACCTGCACGTACCTGTACCTGGGGTTCTCCTTCTGTATACATCCAGCCTGATAAAATACAGGTTCCGTTATCCTCCAGCCTGTAATGGCAGCTATCTAATGTAACAATCTGGTCACTCATGGTTATTTCTTCCTCTCCACCTTATTACGGTATTTCTGGTACAGTTTCCACACTTTCGTATTCTTCATATCGTTAATGAGCTGTGCCTGAGTTCTGATCTTATCCTGCATGCGTACTTTTTCCTGTTCCATTTCCTGCATTCGGATCACCATTTCCGGCTCTGCATCGTATTTTCTCAGACGGATGCTCAGTTCTTTTGCCCCTGCAGGTACCGGAATATTGGAAATTCCCGGATCATCCTGGGCAATATAGATCCATGGTCCCGCAACAGACCCGTTTAAAACGGCTGCATTCTCAAGGGAAACCTCTCTGCCGTCGATGGCCATTTTTTCCACACGGACCACACAGGATTTTTCTCCCGGATCCACCCGGATGCCGTCACAGCCTGCGGGAAGTTCCGTAGTGCAGGAAACAAATCCATCCTCCATGGGAAAAAGCCGGGAGGTTCCTTCCTGATAGCCGCTGCCAACAGAAAAATATATCTGCAGACTTTCCCCGTTCAGCTTCTGCAGTGCCTGCACATCAGGTGTAACCCAGTACATTCCCGGATTCATATCAGAAAAAAGCTCCCTCATGGGAACATGCTCTCCCGTAATATATGCCTGAAAGGATGACTCCATCTGTGCAAAAGCCTCCTGCAGCTCCTCATCGATCTGAAACTTTTTATATAATTCCTGTTCATTGAGAACCTGGCGCATCTGATGGGTTCCCACATAATAATGAATAATGCGGTACAGAACAAAAAGAACAGGGACAGAAAACCCAAAGGTCCATTCATAGTCAAGAACCGTGGGCGTTTCTCCAACAATAAGATTTTCACAGACAAGATCGATGTTCATAACATCTGCGCCCTGCAGTTTTTTATCAACGGCAAACTCTCCGAAAACCCGTCGGAAATCCTCCGTCATCTTAAACTCTTCCCGTCCGCAGACAGCAAGGATTTTTTCCAGATAGGATATCAGCCGTTCTCTTGCTTCATCTGTTTTGTTTTCCTGAAGGAGTCCATCCAGCATTTCCTCCAGGGTCTGGCCTGTAAGGTATTCCAGTTCAACTCCCTGCTCCGTAAGCGTACAGCGATTGCAGCGTATACCTGCCTCTTTATATTGTTCAGTAAGAATCTTAAACCAGTTGGCAAGGTTGTTTACATGTTCCTGGCCTTCCGGATAAAGAGCCTTTTTTTCCACAAAAAACTGGCCATTCTCTTCCAGAATATCTGTCCGTATAGCAAACCGCCGGCTGCGCTCATTGGAATATTTACTGTACACAACTTCTTTCATCAGCGCTCCTCCTTTTCCACCAGAACCAGAAAGGAATTGGAAAATTCCCCGAACAGTTCACTGTCCGCCAATGTATCATAAACCCGGGGTTCATCAAAAAGGACCACCCTCGGTCTGTCAAAATTACAGAAACGATCGCTCAGTTCTCCCTTTTTGGGAAGGTGTTTATCAGAATAAATAGCCATAGGGAATTTATAATCCGGGTATGGATAATAAAATGTAGTCTTAAAATCTCCCGCCCGGGCAATCAGCTTCTTCAGCTCAGCCTTGGAAAAGGTTTTAACACCGGTGGTTTCCGGGTAGCCTTCCAGACCTTCAAAGAATTTCCCTACATGATCCTCTGTACAGCCTGCCCAGTATTTCAGGCCCAGTCTGTTCTCAATGGCAATAACCAGCTTTCCGCCGGGAGCCAGATGGCGGGAAATTCTTCTGAGCATTTCCACATACGGCTCACTGGTACCGATATACCCTTCCGAGTATTCAAATACACCGATCAGCGTGATAAAATCAAATTTTACTGTGAGATTTTTTTCGATATCCTGGAAATTCCCAACCATGATCCTGACATTGTCGTAATCCCGATTCCGGTATGCATTGATGGTGCTGCGCATTTTTGAAAGCTCAATGCAGGTTACACTGCCTGCCTTTGCAGCCAGTGCTCCGGTAATCGCACCGCAGCCGGAACCGATTTCCAGCACACGGTCGCTTTTGCCAATGGGAAGCCACTCCAGAATGTTCTGTCTGATATGAGAAAAATGGTACAATACCGGCCAGCTTTTTGTTCCGGCAATCACCTGATTCAGTTCCTCTTCCTTATATGTTCTGGCAATCTCCAGCAGTTCCTCCTCCACCGGTCCGTCACTGTACAGATCCTGACCGGGATAGTATTCATAATCCAATACCACATTTCCGATTTTTTCCTGCATGAACTTCTCCTTTTTATATTTCTTCAACCTTCACAATGGAATTCATATCGTAAAAACCAACGGTGTTTTTGGAAGAAACCACCGTAATATTACACGCATCGTAAAGCCTGTGGAATACATTAAAATCACCGTTACGGTATCCCGTGCATCCAAATGACAGCAGATATTCGCCTCCCTGCAGATTCATTTCCTGCTCAAAGGTCACCACACACTCTTTCCCGGCCTCCGGATGGGGCACATTCACCTGCTCATACATGGTATTTGTACCCGTAATCTCTGTTCCCTGGATATTTTTGAAGGTATATGCCATAATCGGCTGCTGAATATCTTCATGAAAATGTACTTTCATTTTAATTTTGAATACAGAGCCCTTTTCTATTGTATTACTCTGACGGCCTTTATCATCGATCACCACAAAATCCACGATTTCCGCTTGTTTTTCTCCATACTCAAGGGTATTGGGATTCACCTGAAATCCCTCCCGCCAGTTGTCATCACCTTTCTTCTCCGCATCCTCTGTCTGCTTCACCGGATCCTGATGGACCAGAAGCTGCTTGTACATATCCACCATGGCTTTTGGCGCGCCCTGATCCAGCATCTCCCCTTTATTAAGAAGAATGACCCTGTCACAGTATTTGGAAATACTGCTCAGATCATGGCTTACAAAAAGGATCGTTTTACCCTGTTTTTTGAATTCTTCAAACTTATGATAGCATTTTGCCTGGAAAAAAACATCTCCCACTGACAATGCTTCATCAACGATGAGAATCTCCGGATCAATATTAATGGCAACCGCAAAGGCAAGGCGCACAAACATACCGCTGGAGTACATTTTCACCGGCTGATGGATAAAATCTCCGATATCTGCAAAGGCAAGAATATCGTCAAGACGGGCATCGATCTCCTCCTTCGAAAAGCCGATCATGGTTCCGTTGAGATATACATTTTCCAGTCCTGTATATTCCATGTTAAAACCGGCACCCAGCTCCAGAAGTGCGGAAATACGTCCATTTACCGTTACCTTTCCCGCTGTGGGAGAAAGAATTCCCGTAATGATTTTGAGAATGGTGGACTTTCCGGAACCGTTCGTTCCGATGATACCCACACACTCTCCCTCAGAAATGTCAAAATTAATATCATGAAGGGCATAATGCTCCCGATAACGCTTTTTTTTGCTGAAACCCAGAGACTCCTTCAGACGGTCCGAGGGTTTATCATAAAGCTTATACATTTTTGTCAGATGCTCGATCTGAATAACTTTTTTGTTTTCCACTTGCATACCTCTCTTTACAGTACATCTGCAAAATGAACACGGAGCCTGCTGAAAATCCAGGTTCCAAACAGGAAACAGACTGCCGTAAAACACCAGAAATATACGGTCCAGCCGGGATTCTCAAAAAACCAGTGCTTCATAATAAATGTATCACGGTATCCTGATACGATATAATATACCGGATTCAGCTGCAGAATCCTCTGCAGTGTTGCATGATTTTTCAAGGCATCCTCTGCCACCCACATAATCGGTGTAAGCCATACTCCAACCTGCAGAGCGATGTTAATAATCTGGGTCAGGTCACGGAAAAAGATAACAACCGCACATGTGGCATAACACAATCCAAGCACCAGTACAAAGGTACATCCTGTGTAATAAATGATCTGCAGATAATACAGATCCGGAAAGCGTCCATAGCACATATACAAAATAATGGTAAACATCACGAAAAAGCCGTGGACAAACATCGCTGAAATGATCTTCACCATAGGAAGAACACTGATGTTAAAAACGACTTTTTTTACAAGATAATTATATTCAATAAGAGAATTTGTCCCGCCGATCAGTGCATCCTGGAAAAAGAACCACGGTACAATACCGGCCACAAGATACAATACGAAGGGAATTCCCAGATCAGCCGTACTTGCCCGAAATCCCACAGAAAACACAAACCAGTAAACAAGAATCGTAACCACTGGCTGAATGAAAGCCCAGACTATGCCGAGATAAGACCCGGCATATCTGGTTTTAAAATCATTTTTTGCCAGCTTAAAAACCAGCCGACGGTTTCTGTAAAGATCCATCGGCAGTGAAAAGATCGTTTTAAGCATATTTTTCCGTTACCTCCTGAAGTCCCTGAAGCTGCCCCATTTCTGATCTTTTTCTGATAAAATCAGTTCCATGCCCTCAGGAATGGGCCATTCCACACCAATGTCCGGATCATTCCAGATCAGTCCGCCTTCATCATTGGGATGGTAGAAATCAGAGCATTTATAAGTAAACTCCGCATTTTCAGAAAGCACCACAAAGCCGTGGGCAAAGCCTTTTGGAATGAAAAACTGTTTTTTATTTTCTGCTGAAAGGATCACTCCATACCATTTTCCGAATGTTTCGGAGCCTTCACGCAGATCCACTGCAACGTCAAAAACTTCGCCGCTTACAACACGCACAAGCTTATCCTGCGGGTAGTTGATCTGAAAATGCAGGCCTCTCAATACGCCTTTGCGGGAGCTGGACTGATTATCCTGTACAAACTGCACATCGATTCCTGCTTCCTTAAAATCATTATAATTATAGGTTTCCATAAAGTAACCTCTGGAATCTCCGAATACAGTAGGCTCCACTACCTTAAGACCTTCAATATCACCGCACTGTGTAACTTTAATTTTTCCCATGGTAATCTCCTCATCACTTTTTATTTTGAGAGCTGCTTCTTTAGTATTCCTGATATGCAAGAAGGGTATCCACAACCTTCTGTGCATCCTCCATATCCAGATTATAGAACATGGGCAGACGCATCAGGCGCTCGCTTTCTTTTGTGGTATAAACATCTTCTCCCGCAAAACGGCCGAATTTCAGACCGGCAGGGGCTGTGTGCAGGGGAACATAATGAAATACGCTGCAGATTCCGTTTTCTCTGAGGTGTTTGATCAGCTTTGACCTTACCTCCATATTGCGCACTTTAATATAGTACATGTGAGCATTATGGGTACATTCTGCCGGAACATAAGGACGCTCAATCTTTCCCTCTTTTTCCAGGCATTCCAGAGATTCATGATAAAAATCATAAATCTGCATACGCTTCCGGCTGATTCTGTCACATTCCTCCAGCTGGGCATAAAGGTATGCCGCATTCATTTCACTTGGCAGATAAGATGAACCGTAATCGATCCAGCGATATTTATCTACCTGTCCCCGGAAAAATTTACTTCTGTCTGTTCCCTTTTCCCGAAGGATCTCTGCAGGCTCCTGATACTTATCATCCTGGAAAAGAACGGCACCGCCTTCCCCCATGGTATAATTTTTAGTTTCATGGAAGCTGTAGCATCCGAAATCCCCAATGGTTCCAAGAGCTTTTCCTTTATAATAAGCATCCACACCCTGAGCTGCATCCTCTATCACCTTCAGGTTATATTTTTTCGCCAGAGCCATGACCGTATCCATCTCACAGGCTACCCCTGCATAATGAACCACTACGATGGCCTTTGTTTTCGGTGTAATAGCCTGCTCGATCAGCTTCTCATCAATATTCATGGTGTCCGGGCGGATATCCACAAACACGATCTTTGCTCCGCGAAGCACAAATGCGTCTGCCGTGGATACAAAGGTATATGATGGCATGATCACTTCATCTCCCGGCTGGATCTGCGCAAGATAGGCAGCCATCTCCAGCGCATGGGTACAGGAGGTAGTCAGCATCACATGATTCACCTGAAATTTATCTTTCATCCACTGGCTGCATTTTCGGGTATATTCTCCGTCGCCGCAGAGCATTCCCCGTTTTACAGCATCATTGATATACTCCAGTTCTTTTCCAACAAATGCTGGTCTGTTAAAATCTATCATCAGTCATAACTTCCTTTGTCTTTTCAATATTAACGGTTTCGCGAACAACATACTGTGGGGTTTTGTTCTGATTCAGGACCATTTTCCCCACATATTCTCCAATAATTCCCATCATAAGAAATACAATTCCAAAAAATACCAGCATGGCACACATAAGGGAGGACCATCCCAGCATAACAGTGGGATCCAGAAGCTTACGGATCAGGATTGCCACTGCCCCGATAAAGCCGGCTGCAGAAAACAGCGTTCCCATAATAGTAGCGACCCGAAGCGGAATAATCGTATAATTCATAAAAGCCATGAACAGCTTGAAGGCTTTTTTGAAGCTGTAATTGGACTGTCCCTCTTCTCTTGCAAAATGCTCAATCTCAATGTTTGCAATATTGGATGTAGTCCGGTAAAACATAATCTGAAGATAAAGATTGTATCCGGTATATTTTACGATTTCGTCCCGTACATAACGGCGGCAGCACCAAAAGTTGCTGGACTCCAGATTCTTCGGTTTTTCGATCATGTGCCAGATTACAAATGAGGAGATCCTGCTGGCAAGATTTTTGAAAAAACCGAACTTCCGCTTGCGGTATACACCAAAAACAACATCATATCCTTCATTCATTTTATTGATAAATGCCGGTATCTGGGAGGGATGCGTCTGCATATCATCATCCATTCCCATTATATAATCTCCCTTTGCTTCCCGCAGCCCTGCCATTATGGCATTATGCTGTCCAAAGTTTTTTGCAAAATTAACGCCCTTTACATTCGGGTATTTTTCAGCAAGACGGCGGATGGCTTCAAAGGTATCGTCCGGAGAGCAGTCGTTTACAAGAACGAACTCGCATTCCAGATCTTTTATCTTTTCCACCTCCGCCATACTCATTTCCACAACCTTGCCTATTGTTTTGGCCGAACGGTAGCAGGGAATCACTATTGATAAAAGCATCTTTGCTTCTCCTTTTTCTTTTGGATTTTTGTCCGGAAAATATCCATAATAGGTATTCTCCCACAATCCTCAGATAAATTCAATATCTATTTTCCCTAAAAATATGCTTTCCGTGATATATGTTTTTATCGATTGGTACACTCGCCTCTTGAATTAAAGATATATTCTCTTCCGGCGGCATTTCTGATGGTTCTGTTACGGTAAGCCGCCCCTGTCTTTTTATCAAAATAGTACCATTTACCGTCTATTTTCTGCCAGCCTTTTAATGCTTTTCCATCCTTGCCGAAATAATACCGGTTTTTCACACCGTTTGTTGTCACCGATACAAATCCGTTTGTATAACAGAATCCCTTTGTTCCGGCATAATAAACATCTCCGTTTTTACGGGTAAACACCTTTTTCACATACAGATACGCTTTTGAAGAATGGAAATAATAAATCCTGCCGCTGATGGTGTGCATTCCCCGGTAAGCATAACCCTTGCTTCCCACATAATAACGCTGTCCATCGTATTCACACCAGCCGGAAGCACGTTTTCCATCTGCACCGAAAATATAAACATTTCCGTTTCCGGATGTGAGTTTGGCATTGCGGTACATATATGCGAATTTATTATTGAAGTAATAGTAACTGCCGTTCAGCTTCATCCAGCCTTTTGCAGCTTTGCCGTCTTCTTTAAAATAATAACGTTTGCCGCTGACGGTTTTCCATCCGCTGTATCGTTTGCCCGTACTGTCTACATAATATATGCCGTCTGACAGTGACAGCAGCTTGTTTTTGATTTTCTTTCCGTCCTGATAGTAATAATAGCTTCCCTTATAAAGATACCAGCCATTTTTTACATCCTGCTCCGGATGGGCTCTCATATAGTCCACATAACGGATAATTGCCTTGCCGTCAGCATCTCCCAGCTTTTTGATTTTTGCGCTGCTGGAAAGGAAATTGCTCACATCAGAGGGACTTGACATAAACGCATGCTCAATGATCACTCCCGGCAGATTTGCTTCTACACTGTTTGCCACAATATAATAGTAATCTCTGGGCTGTCCGTTGGGATATGTACTGCCGTTTTCTGACATGCGGTACTCCATACCGCCTGTTTCAGGAAAACGTCCGGTAATTCCAAGACTCTTCAGCTCTTCCATTACATATTTTCCAAACAGACGCTCTTTCTGGGCAATGGAAGCACGATAGGTTCCTCTGGAAATCATCACAGATGCTCCCTTTGGAACAGAGCTTTCACTGTCATTATTGTGCAGGCTTACAAGAAGATCTGCATTTCTTACTTTCGCCTGGTTAACACGGCTTTCCAGGCTTACATATTCATCGCCGTTTCTTGTAAGATATACCTTAATGTTTTTACCGTATTCTTCCAGATATCTTTTTGCGTAAACTGCAATTCTCCAGTTTATGTCTGCTTCCTCATATCTTTTTCCTCCGTGAGTTTCACAGGCACCCGGATCGCTTCCTCCATGCCCCGGATCCAGAACAATTACATATGTCCTGTCTGAATCTGCTGCCGCCGCAGGTGCTGCCCATATCATAATTCCCACTAACATAAGTACAGCAAGCAGAAAACGCTGCCATTTCCCTGATTTTTTCATTTTTTTCTTTCCTTTCCGATTCCCTATGCGTTAACACAGACACCATTACTGTCAAAAATATAAATCTTTCCTCTTGAATTTCTGATCTTTGTATTTTTAGCCATTATCCCTGCTTTGCTGGAATTCTTTTTGTAGAAATAGTAACGTTTCCCTTCTATTGTTTTCCATCCAAAGCATGCTTTTCCATTTTTCTCAAAATAATAGGTATTCGTTTTGCCATTTTCTTTTATTTTGAAAAATCCGTCACAGTACCGGGCACCATCACTTCCAAAATAATATATGTCGCCTTTACTGTTCACGGCTTTCTTATTCTTGTACATGTATGCATTTTTGGTATTAAAATAATAGTATTTTCCGTTGATTTTATGAACACCCTTCAATGCATATCCGTTTGATGCCATATAATACCGTTTTTTCTCCCATGTCACCCATCTGTTTGTCACACGGGCACCGTTTTTATCCACATAGCAGATGTTCTTTTTGGGAGAAATCAAAAGCTTACACCTGTAAAGTCCCTTTGTTTTATTAAAGTAATAATATTTACCGTCAATTTTTTTCCAGCCTGTAACCTTCTGGTCATTCACATAATAAAAGGTTTTGCCGTTTTCCTCATACCATCCGTTTTTTGCCAGAGTGTAGGAAGAAAGGCATCTTGTTCTGGGAGTGATTTTCTTTGTATAATCCACAAATCCGAAATCGATATCACAGTTATTGTAGATGGGAATACCGTCAATCAGTCCCTTAGTGGGATTCAGACGCCCGCCGCCGTCACCATCGGTGCTTTGCCATATGGTATAATTGTACTGGGTTCTGGAAGGTGCCGGAATAGAATCGCCATAGCAGGCAACCCAGACATCAATACCGGAAAGCTTATCCCAGTCCACATAATTATTATACCAGTCCAGATTGCAGTACAGCATGGGATAATAACCTGCCGCACGAATCTCATTACAGAACGTAACTGCCAGATCTGCCACTTCGCTTTTTGACAGCTTACTGCTGATGGATTTATCCTCCAGATCATAAACAACCGGATAAGATACCTTATGTCCCTGCATTTTTTTGATTGCAAGACGTGCCTCTTCATATGCCTGGCTTTTTGTAAGTGCCAGACTGTATACATATGTGCCCACCGGGATACCGGCAGCCTCTGCCTCTGTCATATTATATTCATATCTGCTGTCAATCTGATCGACTCCATGGGCTATCCGTATAAAAGCAAAGTCCACATCTGAATTCTTTACTTTTTTCCAATTGATAACTCCCTGCCAGGAGGAAACATCTATTCCCCTTGTGATCGCCCCCGGAATTTTCTGTCCGCTTCCATTGTAGCAGACACCGTTAATCTTCTGCCACGCCTTCGGGTCTGCCGCTTTTACTTCCGTTATTCCTGCGCGGAAACTGTAAAATCCCGCCATTATCAACATCAGCATCAACGTAAGATATTTATTCCATTTTTCCATTCTCTCATTCTTTTTCAAAATATTCCCCCTTACTATTTCCTCTTCCGGAATATCGTTCCAAATATTACTTTTTTGTTACGCTTTTGTTACCTTTTTCTATTATATCTGGGAAACCCTGATATTTCAAGAAATTTATACAAAATATGAGAATAATTTCAAGAATGCCTCCATCCGCCGGAGGCATTTCCTCCTTTTGGGTCAAAAACGAAGGAGCGTCGCTCCATAGCTGTCCAGCAGTTATGAAGCGACACTCCCTTTAACTTAACCTTATTCTATTATTACTGATTTTCCGGAAGTGCCGGGTCTGTAGGGTCAAAGTTACCCGCTCCTCTAAGCGGAACCAGCGGATTTTTACCCAACGGTCCTTTAAATGCATCATCTTCCACATAAGTACCCGGGATAACCGTAACTACAGACCCTGGGGCATTGTCCCAGATGAATTTTGCATCTGCAACGCAGCAGCGGATACAGCCATGAGATGCAGGTACACCAAGGAGATTATAATATTCTCCCGGCATTGCATACGGATCCGGGTTTCCGCCTGTATAACCAGGAACGGAATGGAACAGGATGCTGTTGTTGTTTGCACCCCAGAGATACGTTCCATACTGAGCCCAGCACGGACCCATCAGCATCTGCCATCTTCCTGCTCTTACCAGCGCGTATGTTCCAAGAGGTGTCCATTCTCTTGGGTTACCACAGGAAATACGAATGGATTTAACCGGTACATTTTTCTTCATATTGTACACAGTTGCCACACAGTTCATACGGTCAACTACAACGTGATACGGTCCCTTATATTCATTTGTACGGTCATTTACACGATAACCGTCTTTATCAAAACGATACCACAGGCCATCGATCTTTTTCACGCAGTTCTTATAGAAACCTGGACGTGTAGGATTAATGTAGCGTACTTTATTGTTGACGCTGCTGACAGTAATCCATCCGGTACAGAACTTGCCTGTTTTATCCAGCATACCATAGGTGCTGCCTTTTTTGATAAATTTATTTGTTACAGCTTTAAAGTCTTTAAAGTAATACCAGTTATTTTTTATTTTCTTCCAGCCGCTCTCTCTGAGTTCGCCTTTGGAATTTGCATAGTACCAGCTTCCTTTATAGGAAATCAGAGTACCTTTAAGCATTTTTCCGCGATGAGTTTTGGAATTGGAAACCTCAAAGAAATAGGTCTTCTTGCCAACCTTTGTCACACCGCTTGCCAGACGTCCGTCTTCTTTGAAATATCCCTTGGTTGTAAGCTGATTCTTGTAATGTTCACCACTGTCTTTATAGTAAAACCAGCCATAGAATTTTCCTGCGGAAGTAGTTACCTTCTGCCATCCCTTTTTCTCAGCGACTTTACCTGCTGTATTTCCAAAATAATACATCCTGTTATCTGCTCCCGGACATCTGTGCCAGGAATTCTTCCATGTTGCACGTGTTCCGTTGGAACGGAAATAATATCTGGCTCCTTTATACTTTACCAGTTTGTCTCTGTAGATCACACCGTTACTGTTGGTACAGTAATAACCGTTAGATGCTTTTGTCATGGTGCTCTTCAGAATATATCCGTTTTTGTCGATCAGGTATGTAGAACTTCCCTTAATCTTTGTATCCAGCTGTGTGGCTATGGTTCCATGAACCTTCTTCTGTCCCAGTGTGGAAGCCTCCGGACTGTAATAAAGCCAGCGTTCCTTTCCATTCTGAATCAGTTTATGCCATCCTCCGTGGAACATTTTTCCGGGAATATCACCCGTTGGCTGGAAATAGTACTGCGCGCTCTTACCGTTTACTGTCAGAGTACGGTATCCGGTACAGGGAACTCCATAATCAGAAAGACAATAGTATTCTCCATTGATTTCTTTAAGCGTTCCGGAAATTTTCAAAGCGCCTGCAGAAATATATTTACCCGTTTTATCATAGTAACGGAATGCTGTTCCGCTCCACCACCAGAAATCCTTCTTCTGCTGACCAAGGTCAGAGCTCCATGGTGTTACTGCTTCATTTGCATACTCAGAATATAATTGCGCTGCAGTCTTATCTGTAAAATAAAGCTCCGCTGCAGCTGCCAGGGTAAATCCCGGTGTGCCTGCGCTGACTGATTTATTTCCGGTTACAAGATAACCACTTTCATCAAACAGATAATATCCTGTATGACCTTCTGTCTGAACCTGAATAATGCCGTCTGCAGCGGTATAGTATCCGCCGGATCCTTTTTTCAGTTTAAATGTTTTGTTAACTTCTTCCCAGTCGCTTCTGGCTGCAGTAAGTACACTTGTGTCTCCTGCCTCAAGCACGGCCTCAGACTCCGTTTCACTGCCCTCTGCATCTGAAAAAATCTGTACATCAATGATATCTTCTTCTGCAGCATCTGCGGTGTCTCCATTGTCCCCTTCGTCAAAGATTTCTGTCTCTGACGGAGTATCCGGATCTGTCGGCTCTTCCACAGAATCTGAAGATGTCTCTTCGTCCGGGATCACCTCCACTGTACTGTTCTCTTCCGGAACCGTTTCTTCGCCTGTCTGCTCTTCCGGCAGCGGTATTACTTCCGGTTCGGAAGTAAATTCATCGCTGGTAAAAGCGCCCTCGTCAATGGCAGCAACAGCCTCTTCTGTTCCCACAGAAGCCGCTCCTGCTTCTGCTGCAGGTGCCAGACACATAATCATACTTAAAAGAATGGCTACCGTCCTTTTTTTCACAATTTCTCCTCCTTAAAAACTGTTTGTAATTTTTTAATTATACTCTCCAAGACCATCCTGAATTGCTTTAACGATCGATGTCAGCGCCTCTTCCTCATCAACACCTTCACAAATCAGTTCGATCTCATCGCCACATTTGACACATGCACCTAATACACTGAGCACACTCTTTGCGTTTGCAGTGCTGTCTTCAAATCTGAAAGTCACAAGAGACTTATATTTCATCGCCTCCTTGCATAAAAGCCCCGCCGGACGTAAATGAAGCCCGGTAGAATTCTTTACAACAACCTTCTGACTAACCATAAAACCCCTCCTTATTCTTCGCTTTCCTCCACACTCGAAATCTTTGTGATCTTTACCTCTGTAGTAACCTCATCTATCAGTTCATAGCCATCCGGCAAAGAAATCGAAACCGGCATCACGTAGCTTCCTTCTTCTTTTCCTTCCAGATCAATAGACGCCACTATATCTTCAGGATCAAAATCGTCCATACTTCCGCTTTCTGACTGAACTCTCACTTCAAATTCCGCGACCATAAATGATACCTGCATATCATCTGCTTTATTCTTAACCTGAATCTCATTTGTCGGAAGACTGTAGGGACTTCCTCCTTCCGGCAGAATGCTGATTCTCACCCAGGCATCCTCGCTGGAACCGCTGGTAAGACGAAGACCTTCCGGCAGAATCTCTGTGAGATTGATTTTCTTTTCAATATCGCGGCTTTTTCCTGAAATATCCACCAGACTCTCCGGAATCCACACGGTATTTCCATCTTCCTTCAGATTTTCCAGTGCCTCATCACTTCCTGTGATACTGATCGTATCCGGTACAGTCGTCACCTCTCCCACTGTATATCCCTCCAGCGGTGTTCCGGTATACCCTGCTTCCAGTTTTACATCTGTCTGTACCTTCCATAATCTGGTGGTTACAAATACAACGCCGTTATTATCTATTTCCAGACTGTTCATCATGGATTCTGTAAGTTCTTCCTGATTTTTATCGATAATTCTCAGGCGCGCTTCTTCTGTGGTGTCTTCTTTCAATCCTTCCACATTTACTGTCACCGATACTTTATCGATTTTTTTCACGAGGGACTCCGGTCCGGTGATCCGGACCTTCTCCGGTAAAGCTGTATAAGAACCGATCTCATAAGCCTTATCCGGCTTACTCTCACCGCTGGTAACATTTACCGCAAATTCGCTGGTGACTTTATCCTCCAGATGAATCGTCAGGTTCTGAGGAGATACCTTGATATTAGAGGACGGAATCCCCTGACAGGTAACAGTAATAGGAACCATTACAGGATCTGTCTCCAGGCTCACCGCCTGCTGCAGATCGGCAACCGCTTTTATATCATCCAATGAAAGTCTTCCCACTGTTTTTCTCTCTCCGGTTATATATACCCTGATCGAGCCCTGATTTTCATCACGCAGGTAAGTTTTGCCTGTTTCTTCTATATACGCTTCGTTAATGATATCCACAGTCTGAATTGTAAACGGAACCGTCACAATAGGATTATCAATATTGGCAACAATCAGCCACACAAGGAATCCAACGATCAAAGACATTATTTTCAAAGGGATGTTATCAATCAGCTTTCTTTTCATGCTTCACTCTCCCCTTCAGCAGATTCCTGATTTTATTGTTTTCCAGTACTTTTTTGTTCTGAGCCTTTACAAGAATTTTACGCAGACCTGCACTGTTCAGATTCCTTGTCAGCTTCCCGCCCTGGGCCACAGAAACCTTACCTGTCTCTTCGGAGACTATAATAGTTACGGAATCACTGACCTCACTGATTCCCACGCCGGCTCTGTGCCGCGTTCCAAGCTGTTTACTGAGCTCCATATTGTCTGACAGCGGCAGATAACAGGTTGCAGAAACAACCCTGTTTCCCCTGACGATCACTGCTCCGTCATGGAGAGGCGTATTATGCTCAAATATATTGATCAGCAGCTGACTGGAAAGCACTGCGTCAATGTTAATGCCGGTACGTTCATATTCTGTCAGCCGGATATCCTGCTCGATTACGATCAGCGCCCCGGTTTTCACCTCGCCCATATCAAAGCAGGCCTTTACCAGTTCGTTGATGGTCTTATCAGTAAAACGTTCCTCCACATCTTTTCCCCCGTCAAAAGGAAGGATCGATGACATAAAGTTCTTTTGTCCGAGCTGCTCCATCACACGCCGAAGCTCCGGATGGAAAATAACGATCACACCAATGATCAGCACATTGGCCAGTTTACTTACGATCCAGATGATCGTGTTCATCTTCAGCAGATAAGCAACAAAAATAAATGCAAGGATAACAAGAATTCCTTTCAGGAGAGTATACGCGCGGGTAAACTTAATCCAGCTCATGAACTGATACACAAAAAAAGAAATCAGAAAAATCTCAACAAAATCAATAATGCCAAGACGCGGTATGGTCATTCTTGATAAGTGCTGTGCCAGTCCCACTGCCAGATTCTGCATAATGCTCCCCCTTTCTCAAAATATTATAAATCCTTTAAAGACTCTTCCAGTTTTTTCTCAAAATCAATGTCATCCGTTTCCGGTTTCTGGATAACCTGCGGCTGTTCCTCAACAACTCTTTTTCTTGAATCACTGCGGCCCTGGAAAATAGGATTTGCATACGTTACCACCTCATCCTCATTTTCTTCCCGCATCGGCTCTGCATTGATCTTTTTAATGCTTCTCTCGGAAGTTGTTACAGACGCTTTCGGTACGGCTTTTACATAGTAATAATATTCATCATCCTCATACTGCAGACGTTCTGTACGGCTGTAATCGCCTCCGAATACAAAAAACTCAAGAATAATAGCTATAAGAACCGAGACAACTGTATAAACGATCAGCGGAACAATGGAAATTATCACATCCAGGAAAAATCCACCGATGAATACTACCAGAACATATGTCACACCGCCTGCCAGAATAGCAATTCTCCAGGCATAGTCAAATGCGCGGGTACGAATCAGATTTACAATAAGGATCACAATCACAAAAGCCACAAGATTGATCCACATGGCCCAGTTCTGTACTATTCCGTCTGCCATCAGCTTCAGCTTGGCTGCTATCTGCATATCCTGATTCATAAGGGTCTGTGACTGTGCACGGATAAAACGTATAAAATAATAAATGATCACACCACAGCCAGCCGGAAGTGCCGCAGAAGCACTGCATAAGAGACCGGTGCCTACCGGAAGAAGAACCGGCACATTAAACCCGAAGGAAAGAGGGGTAAGTGCCAGAATGATATTCTGCCCCGAACTGAAACGCAGAAACAGAATCAGCATGAACAGTATCAGTACCAGCATAAAAGCCGCAACCTCTATTCCAACTGCATAACAGTGCCCCACGATCAGGAAAAATCCAACAAAGACAGTTACAACAGACGGAAGGATAGAACAGATCAGTGCCAGAATCAAAAGGATAAAAGTATTGTTCAGCTGGGTCATATATCCCATATTGGAGTTGATCCAGATAAAATATACAAGTGCCAGCGCAAATTTTATAACAGGCATAATGTAGATTTCATAATTACTAAAAAGATTTTTTATCTTTTGCTTTACTTCGAGTAACGCTTTCATCTCCGATATCCTCCTGCAGATTTCTTTTCTTCACGTCCGTAAATTTTTTCCAGTCGGGTCAGTTCTTCATAATACCTTTTGACGCTCTTTTTAGCACGGTGATATTTCACAGAATATTGAATATACGTAACCAGAGAGTACAGCAAAAGTACCCCTGCATATCCGACCACAATATAAATTCCCATCCTGACCAGATTCATTTTATGGATGTTTTCCATCAGATATTCTCCAAAATAAGCCGCAAGACCCACCAGCATCAGGCCATACCCGATCGTTACCAGAAAAAAATTCTTAATCAGAGCCAATCCGATGTAATCCGTTCTGTAATATTTGCTGACAGGAAGATATTTTTTTCCCTCGCCCTGTTCATACATGGCCAGCCTGTTCATTATCTTAACCTTTTCTTCGTTTAACATATATGCTCCTCTTGCTATTTAGAATTGGAAATAATCATACATTTTGATTGTAACATATCTCATAACCTATGAAAAGTATTTTTTGGAAAGCATCTGTCATCTTTTTACAATACATACTGTAAGAAAAAACACCTGTACAGCTCCCTTTTCCAGAAGACAGGCAGCCATGGCATCCATGGTGCTGCCTGTGGTAAAAACATCATCTACCACCAGTATTCTCCCGGCTTTCACATTTCTTTCCACGAAAAAAGCATTCTGAAGATTCTTTCTTCTTTGAGCCGCGTCCAGCTTCTTCTGGGATTTCGTATTCCGTATTTTTGTCACAAGACTGTCATCCACCGGAATTCCCGTAAATTTTCCCAGCCACTGTGCCAGACACAGTGACTGATTGAATCCCCTCTGCTTCAGTTTCTTTTTGTGCAGGGGAACAGGCACGATCAGCTCCGGACGCCACCGCCGCAGCTCAGCGGCAGCAAACACAGCCATTGATCGGGCATAAAATTCCCCGTATTCTCTGCATCCGAAATATTTATACCTCATCATGGAATACTTCCACACCGGATCATACAGAAAAATCCCCCGTCCCTGCGTAAAAACACGTTCATAAGATGCACAGTCAGAACAATATTCCTGTTCAGCATCCTCAACAGGTCTCCCGCATTTCATACAGCGTATCCCGGAAACAGGCTTCAGTTGCTGCCTGCATCCGCTGCACAAAAGCATATTCTGATCCGGCAGAACCCGGTGGCACAGCGGACAACACCTGGGATAGATCAGATTCAAAATGGTATCACTTATTTTTCTGCCCAAAACGTCCTTTCTCCCCGATGACGCTCTCCTTGCTGCGACTGATTTTATGTATTGAATTATTATAACGCTTCCTTACTCAATTCTGTAATCCGAATATCCAACGAACTGTACCGCTGCTGCTGCTTCTCATTACGGATCATTTCCTCAAAGGTCTGCTCACTGCCCACTATAGTCACACATTTTCTTGCTCTTGTCACTGCAGTATATAAGAGATTGCGGTTCAGAAGCATCCTTGGTCCGGAAAGAAGGGGGATCACCACCGCCGGATATTCCGATCCCTGAGACTTATGAATGGTAATAGCATAAGCCAGTTCCAGCTCTTCCAGCTGCTTAAAGGAATAATCCGCGATTCTCCCGTCTTCAAATTCCACTGTTGCCAGCTCGGCAAACTCATTTATTTCTTTTAATATTCCCGTATCGCCATTAAATACACCTATTCCTTTATCCACAGGAATACCATATTTTCCTCTGATTTCCCACTCAAGCTGATAATTATTCCTGATCTGCATTACTTTATCGCCTTCCCGGAACAAATGCTGCCCCAGTTCCTTTTCCTTTTTCTGAGGAGATGGAGGATTCAGATAGCGCTGAAGAATCTGATTCAGCCTTTCCACTCCCAGAAGTCCCTTCCGCATAGGTGTCAGAACCTGTATCTCAAAAGGTCTGGCATTTACATAACGGGGCATCTTCTCCTGAATCAGGGCAATCACCACACGAATAATAATATCTGCATCATATCTTTTAAGGAAAAAGAAATCACGGCTTTTGTTATCCAGCAATACCTGTTCACCTCTGTTGATCTTATGGGCATTAACCACAATATCACTCTCTGATGCCTGACGGAAAATCTTTTTCAGCTCCACAACTGAAAAGCATTTGCTTCGTATGAGATCCCGAAGCACATTTCCAGGCCCCACACTGGGAAGCTGATTCTCATCTCCCACCAGGATCAGCCGGGTTCCTGCTGTCACTGCCAAAAGCAGAGAATGCATAAGAAAAATGTCTACCATAGACATCTCATCTATAATGATCACATCTGCTTCCAGCGGATTCTCCGCATTACGTTCAAAACGTACAGCCTGTCCTTCTCTGTTTTCATCCTCCGGAATACCATTAAGCTCCAGAAGCCGGTGGATGGTCTGCGCCTCATATCCCGTGGTCTCTGTCATCCTTTTTGCGGCACGTCCGGTAGGTGCCGCCAGCCGCAGCTGGGCTCCTTCGCTTTCAAAAAAACGGATAAGAGCATTTATTGTAGTAGTTTTTCCTGTTCCCGGACCTCCGGTCAAAATGAACACGCCATGGTTTGCAGCCTCTATCACGGCCTTTCTCTGCATCTCGTCTAATACTGTACCTGTTTCTTTTTCGATCCGTGCAATTCTTTTCCGGACAAGATTTTCATCCTCCGGACAGCAAATATTCAGCTCACACAACATACGTGCCGTATTCAGTTCCAGATAATAATGCTGGCTGGGATATACCACCGTCTCTCCCTGAATCTCCTTCAGGATCAGCTTACGATCCACAGCCATGTCCATCAGATGCTTTTCCATATAAGAAGCATCCACATCCAGAAGCTGGGAGGAACGGCGGAACAGTTCTTCTTCAGGCAGATATATATGTCCTTCTCCCGATGCCTGAAGCAGCGTATAAAGCATACCACTCCGGATACGGTAATCTGAATCCGTGTGAATACCGATACGCGAAGCAATCTCATCTGCAATCTTAAACCCCACACCGGAAATATCCTCCGCCAGACGGTACGGATTTTCCTGAAGGACTCCATACAGGGACTGCCCGTATTTCTGATAGATCTTCGCTCCCAGATTCAGAGAAATCCCATACTTCTGCAAAAAGATCATAGCCTTTCTCATATCTGCTTTTTCGGTAATCTGCGCAGCAATTTCCCTTGCTTTTTTTTCACTGATTCCCTTTACCTCAGCCAGGCGTTCCGGTTCTTCCTCTACGATTCTCAGCGTATCCTCACCAAACCTGCGAACGATCCTTGATGCAAGAGCCGCTCCAATACCTTTGATGGCTCCTGATCCCAGATACCGTTCCATAGCCAGTGCATCCTCAGGCATCTTTTCCACAAAAGAACTGATCTGAAACTGTTTTCCGTACACAGGATGATGAGAAAATGTTCCCACAGCCTCAATCGTAGCCCCCTGCGTCACCGACGGAAAAGTTCCGACACATGTCAGTTCTTCCTCCTGCTGCGTTCCTTTCAGAACCATAACGGTATACCCGTTATCGTTATTTCGGAATATTATATGATCAATGTATCCTGTTACAGTCTCACTCATGGCTTCCTCCTCTGCACTGTTTTTTGCATCATATGCATGGTAACAAAGAAGGCACTGCTCTGGCAGTACCTCCTGTCTTTATCCATCCATTCTGGCCATGATTTCTGCATATTTTCCTGTGCCCACAGCCACCACCAGCATGGCATCCTGTACAGTCAGGGTATTTACTCCTGTCTTCTGTTCAATCAGAGTATCCATCCCCCGCAGCATGGCACCTCCTCCTGTCAGAACAATCCCCCGATCCACAATATCTGCTGCCAGTTCCGGCGGCGTTTTTTACAGAATGCTGTGTACTGCTTCCACGATCTGACCGCATGCATCCTTCAAAGCCATTCGTATTTCCTCTGAAGTCAGTGTGGCAACCTTCGGGAGACCGGTGATCACATTTCTTCCCTGAACCTCCATCGTTTTCGGTGTTGCCTGTCTGCAGGCAGTTCCAATCTGTATTTTTACAGATTCTGCCGTACTTTCCGCAATAAACAGATTATGCTTCTCCCGAACGTGAGAAATAATCGCCTGATTAAAGGTATCTCCCGCCACTTTAACAGAAGATGATACCACCACACCTGCAAGAGAGATCACCGCCACATCCGTAGTACCTGCCCCGATATCCACGATCAGGTTTCCAAATGGCTTGGTGATATCCACACCGGCGCCGATAGCTGCTGCAATGGGCTCCTCCACAAGATTCACATCTCTCGCTCCCGCCTGATAAGTAGCCTCCTCAATGGCTTTCCTCTCTATTTCCGTGATGCCGCTGGGCACACAGATACTGATGCGCGGTTTACGAAAAACACGTCTTCCCATTGCTTTTGCAATAAAATATTTCAGCATCTTCTCCATAACAATATAATCTACGATCACACCCTGACGGATGGGCCAGATCACTTCCATATTGGAAGAGACATGTCCCGCCATCTGACGGGCCTCTTCTCCGATTGCTTTTATTTTTTCCGTATCTTTATCATATACAACAACGGACGGTTCCTGCAAAACAAGACCCTTTCCGGTGGAATATACCAGGCTGTTCCTGGTTCCCAGATCAATTCCGATATCACTTGCCGGCATAGGAATCCCCTTTCTGTACTTTCATGTTCTTCTGAAATATTATATACAAAATACCGGCCTGTGAAAAGACTTTTTATGATTTCAGATATTTTGCTACATATTTTCCTGTATAGGATCCGGGGTTGGCTGCCACCTGCTCCGGAGTTCCCTGCGCAACGACAGTACCGCCTTTGTCACCGCCTTCCGGGCCAATATCGATAATATAATCTGCTGTTTTGATCACATCAAGATTGTGCTCGATTACTACCACCGTATTGCCTCCTTCTGCCAGTCGTTTCAGAATATCCACCAGCTTGTGGACATCAGCAAAATGAAGACCTGTGGTAGGTTCATCCAGAATATATATCGTTTTTCCGGTACTTCTGCGGCTAAGCTCTGAAGCCAGCTTGATTCGCTGGGCTTCTCCTCCTGAAAGAGTGGTAGAGGGCTGTCCGAGACGGATATAGGAAAGTCCCACATCATACAGAGTCTCGATTTTTCTTCGAATGGACGGTATATTTTCGAAAAAGGTCAGTGCCTCCTCCACCGTCATGTTCAGAACATCGTAAATACTTTTGTCTTTATATTTCACTTCAAGAGTTTCGCGGTTATAGCGTTTTCCCTTGCAGACCTCACAGGGCACATACACATCCGGCAGGAAGTGCATCTCAATCTTAATGATACCGTCTCCGCTGCATGCTTCACAGCGTCCTCCCTTTACATTAAAGCTGAAGCGTCCCTTCTTGTAGCCTTTGGCTTTTGCATCCGCAGTAGCTGCAAACAGGTCACGAATCTGATCAAACACCCCTGTATACGTAGCCGTATTGGAACGGGGCGTACGTCCTATGGGGGACTGATCAATATTGATAACCTTGTCCAGCTGGGAAATCCCGTCGATTCCGTCATGTTTGCCGGGAATCAGCCGGGCTCGGTTAAGATCTCTTGCCAGATGCTTGTACAGAATCTCATTGATCAGGGAGCTTTTGCCGGAACCGGACACACCTGTGATACAGGTCATTACCCCCAGCGGGATGTCCACATCAATGTTTTTGAGGTTATTCTCCCTTGCTCCCCGGATTTTCAGAAAACCGGTGGGTTTCTTCCGCTCCGTCGGCACCGGTATTTTCATTCTGCCGCTTAAATAGGCACCGGTAATGGATTTCTCCTGTTTCATCAGATCCTCAGCCGTTCCCATAGCCACCAGCTCTCCGCCATGTTCACCCGCCCCCGGTCCGATATCAATGACACAGTCTGCCGCACGGATCGTATCCTCATCATGCTCCACCACGATCAGACTGTTCCCCAGATCCCTAAGACGCAGCAGGGAAGCCAGAAGCTTGTCATTGTCCCTCTGATGCAGTCCGATACTGGGCTCATCCAGAATATAAGCAACGCCCACAAGACCGGAACCGATCTGCGTTGCCAGACGGATTCTCTGTGCTTCTCCTCCGGAAAGTGTTGCCGTAGCTCTTCCCAGAGAAAGATACTCCAGACCCACATCCGCAAGAAAAGAAACTCTGGCTCTGATTTCTTTTAAAATCTGTTTCCCGATGAGCTGCTGCTGAGGAGTCAGCTCCATTTCATTCAGAAATTCCTTCAGTTTATCAATAGAAAGATTTGTAATCTCATATATATTTTTATCTGCCACAGTCACTGCCAGTGACTCTTTCTTAAGCCTCTGGCCCTTACATGCCTTACAGGGAGTAATCTGCATAAAAGATTCATACTCCTGCTTCATGGTTTCCGAACCGGTTTCCCGGTAACGCTGCTCCACATTGCGGATCAGTCCCGGAAATGCCACATCATAAACGCCCTCTCCCCGCTGACTTTTATAAAACACCTTCACAGAATGCCCGTCTGTTCCGTGAAGAAGAACATTCTTAATCTTATCGGGATAATCCTGAAAAGGCGTATCCAGACTGAAATCATATTCCTTCGCCAGGGCATCCAGGATCGCTCTGGTAAAGCTGCCCTTCGAGGCACAGGACTGCCATCCCGTCACAGCAATGGCCCCCTGTTCAATACTCAGAGATTTATCCGGGATCATCAGATCCACATCAAATTCCATTTTGTAGCCAAGTCCCAGACATTCCGGACATGCTCCAAAAGGATTATTAAAGGAAAAGCTGCGTGGTTCAATCTCTTCAATGCTGATCTCACAATCCGGGCAGGAGAAGCTCTGGCTGAAATTCAGCACATTGCCGTCCATGGTGTCCACCATTAACAATCCGTCCGCCAGATTCAGCACCGTTTCAATGGAATCTGTCAGTCTTTTCTCAATTCCGGGCTTCACCATTAATCGATCCACAACAATTTCTATATTATGTTTGATATTCTTTTCCAGTTTAATCTCCTCTGAAAGCTCGTACAGATTCCCATCGATCTGCACGCGCACATAACCGCTGCGTCTGGCATTCTCCAGAAGCTTTGCATGTGTCCCCTTGCGGCCTCTGACAACCGGAGCCAGCAGCTGAAGCTTCGTACGCTCAGGCAGACTCATAAGCTGATCCACCATCTGATCCACCGTCTGTTTTGCAATCACTCTGCCGCATTTGGGGCAGTGGGGAATCCCGATCCGCGCATAAAGAAGACGGAAATAATCATAAATTTCCGTTACTGTCCCCACTGTTGAGCGTGGATTGCGGTTGGTGGATTTCTGGTCTATGGAAATGGCCGGCGGAAGTCCCTCGATACTCTCCACATCCGGCTTCTCCATCTGGCCGAGAAACTGCCTTGCATAAGAAGAAAGAGACTCCATATATCTCCTCTGTCCCTCTGCATATATTGTGTCAAAAGCTAGGGAGGATTTCCCGGAACCGCTTAATCCGGTGAGAACCACGAATTTATCCCGGGGAATATCCACACTTAAATTTTTAAGGTTATTTTCATTTGCACCACGGATCCTGATGAACTGTTTCTTTATATCTGCTGCCATTAGTGCCTCCATTCTGCGGTTATCTTCCTAAATATTTTTTTCAGTATATCACTCGAACATCTGTTCGTCAAGGGCTAATCCAATAGAAAATCTGCCATAACCGTATTGCTCACATGCACTCCCGCTCCCGTCAAAAAAATACGTCCGTCCTTTTCTTCCAGAAGAGCCATTTTTTTATATTTTTCAAGTACAGAACCGTAAATCCTTTGAATATCTGTTCCAAATTCCTTTCGAAACTCTTCCTTTGAGATCCCTTTTGACATTCGCAGCCCTAAAAACATAAATTCTGCCATCTCATCCTTCACAGAAAGCAGCTCCTCATTTTTGCGGATTTTTTCCGGAAATGCACTGTTTCTTAAATATTCTTCCATATCCGCAGTATTGGAAAAACGCGACTTTTTCCACAGCGAGGACGCTCCCAGACCAATTCCCAGATACTCCCGTCTGCGCCAGTAGCCACTGTTATGTCTGCTTTCAAAACCAGGTCTGGCATAATTGGAAATTTCATACCGGACATATCCGTATTCTTTCAGTATTCGGGCTGTGTCTTCATACATTTTATATTCTGCATCCTCATCCGGCAGATCCAGTTCCATTTTTGCAAAGGGTGTTCCCTCCTCAACAATAAGGCTGTATGCGGAAATATGCTCAGGTCCCAGCCCCGCGGTAAATTTCAGGTTTTCTGCCCATCCTTCGCAGCTCTGGCCGGGAAGCGCACTCATCAGATCCACATTGATATTTGTAAATCCCTCCTCGCGGGCTCCGAAAAAGCATTCCAGAAACTGCCGGCATGTATGTATTCTGCCCAGCATTTTCAATTCTTCATCCTTCGGTGACTGAAGTCCCATACTAAGCCGGTTAATTCCTGCTCCCCGGTAAAGCCGCAGTTTTTCTCTGCTGAGAGACTTCTGCTCCTCACAGGAATTTTCTCCCCGAATGAAAGTCCCCGGGTTTGCCTCGATGGTGATCTCGGCATCCGGGGTGATAAGAAATTCCCTGTATAATTGATTCATAATGGATTCAATGTGGCCGGGCTTCAGTAAAGAAGGAGTTCCTCCTCCGATAAAAACAGAAGAAACCGGACGCTCCTTTCCCTCCTGAATTCCATGAATCTCTTTTTTCAATGCCTGCACATAGGCGTCCTGCGTCTCCTCACCGGCCGGTCCGGACAGAAAATCGCAGTACGCACATTTTTTCACGCAGAAAGGAATATGCACATAAAGCTGCAGCGGAAGTTTTTTCTGATTATTCTTCTCCATCCTGTCCCTCCTGAAGAAGATATTCATTTACCATAGTCACATTTCCGTTTGTAACAACCGCGTCAGGATTAACCTGTTCCGGTACAGGTGTTGCCGTCGGTTCCGGCGTAATGGTGATTTTCATGACTTCTTCTGTCATGGCATCTTTTTCTTTTGATTTTCCGCAGCCGCAGCCTGTCAGCAGACAGGCTGTCAGGCAGAAAATCCCTGCTGCCATGATTTTCTTTGCAGATAATTTCATATTCCCCTCCGTTCTGATCCGGAAAAATCTTATTTGTCGTCAAGCTTCAGAACACTCATAAATGCTTTCTGCGGAATTTCCACATTACCAACCTGACGCATCCGCTTCTTTCCTTCTTTCTGTTTTTCAAGAAGCTTCTTCTTACGGGTAATATCACCGCCGTAGCATTTTGCAAGAACATCCTTACGCATTGCCTTAACTGTTTCACGGGCAATGATCTTGCTTCCGATGGCTGCCTGAATAGGTATCTCAAAAAGCTGTCTGGGAATCTCTTCCTTTAATTTCTCGCACATCTTGCGGCCCCGCTCATATGCAGATTCTCCATGAACTATGAAAGAAAGAGCATCCACCTCTTCCCGGTTCACAAGAATATCAAGTTTCACAAGTTCACTGCGCTCATAACCGCACATCTCATAATCCAGAGATGCATATCCTCTTGAGCGGGATTTCAAAGCATCAAAAAAGTCATAAATTATCTCGTTTAATGGCAGCTTGTACTTAAGAAGGGCACGGGTTTCTTCCATATATTCCATACCGATATACTGTCCCCGGCGCTCCTGACAGAGATCCATAATAGCACCGATAAACTCTGTGGTCACCATGATCTCCGCATTAACCATAGGTTCTTCCATATATTCAATCTCCGAGGGATCCGGCAGATTGGTAGGGTTGGTCAGATCAATAACCTCCCCGTTTGTCTTATGAACAAGATAGATAACGCTGGGGGCTGTTGTAACAAGATCCAGATTATATTCTCTCTCCAGACGCTCCTGAATAATCTCCAGATGAAGCAGGCCAAGAAAACCGCAGCGGAAACCAAAGCCCAGAGCAACAGATGTTTCCGGCTCATAATGAAGAGAAGCATCATTTAACTGAAGCTTTTCAAGCGCATCTCGCAGATCACCGTATTTTGCTCCATCTGCCGGATAAAGACCGCAATATACCATCGGATTTACTTTTTTATATCCCGGCAGTGCCTCTGCGCAGGGATTTGCAGCATTTGTCACTGTATCACCCACACGGGTATCACGAACATTTTTTATGCTGGCGGTAATATATCCTACCATACCGGCTGAAAGCTCCTCGCAGGGAATAAACTGTCCTGCGCCAAAATATCCCACTTCCACCACTTCTGTGGAAAATCCTGTTGCCATCATTTTAATAGGAGTGCCTTTTTTTACCTTTCCATCCATGATCCTGCAAAAAACGATCACACCTTTGTATGAATCATATATGGAATCAAAAATCAGCGCTTTCAGCGGGGCATCAGGATCTCCGTCAGGTGCGGGGATTTTTTCCACGATCTGCTCCAGAACATCCTCCACATTCAGCCCTGTTTTTGCAGAAATCTGCGGTGCATCCTGCGCTTCCAGTCCGATTACATCCTCGATTTCATTGATCACTCGCTCAGGCTCTGCGCTGGGCAGGTCAATTTTGTTGATAACCGGAATGACATCCAGATCATGATCCAGTGCCATATAAACGTTTGCAAGGGTCTGCGCTTCGATTCCCTGTGCCGCATCCACCACCAGCACTGCTCCGTCACAGGCTGCCAGACTTCTGGAAACCTCATAATTAAAATCAACATGCCCCGGTGTATCTATCAGATTAAAAATATACTCTTCTCCGTCTTTTGCTTTATATACGATACGGACTGCCTGAGATTTGATGGTGATTCCCCGTTCCCGTTCCAGTTCCATATTATCCAGAACCTGGGACTGCATCTCTCTTTCCGTCAGAAGTCCTGTCATTTCAATAATTCTGTCGGCCAGCGTGGATTTTCCGTGATCAATATGCGCAATAATACAAAAATTACGAATTTTACTCTGGTCTGTCATCTTTTGGAGCTCCTCCTGTTTTACTTTCAAGCTAATTTTGTATTATAACATAAGCCGGCGGAATTTTCCACATGCTTTTTTGTTTTCATTTCACATGAACAGAAACATCAGGGCGTTTATTCCCCCGAAATAACTTTGTTCAGAATATCTGCAAAGGGCGTCATGGCATTTTTTACCTCCTCCACCGTATTTGTCTGGGCTCCCGCCTCCAGCAGCAGAGAACATGGACAAAGATGCAGATTGTATCGCAGGCCGGCAAGATAAATCCCTCTGTACAGATCAGGATAATATTTCGCAGCCTCATATTCCAGCTGAAAAGAAAATGCCAGATTATCTTCTATATAAGGATTCGGCAGATAATCCACATTCCCCTGGCTCCTGGTATAGCTTAACCCATTATAAAACATAATCCGGGCGGTGGTTTTTCCATTAATCTCTGTTACCAGACGCCGCCCCTCCTCCACACCATCCCTGTGAAGGTCGATGACCACCTGAATAGATGGATTCTCTTCAAGAACAGGCTCCAGATACTCTCTTGCATAATCGTATGCCTTGCTTCGGTCCATTTCGCCGCCCATCAGATCAAAAGCCTCTGTCACATGAAGAACCTGATAACCATATGTATCTTCCAGAATCCGGCTGAGTGTGTTTCCCACCCCCACAACAGTATCCTCCGCCTCTCCTTCCCTTGAGTCCGAAAAGCCTTCCTGAGAATGACTGTGATAAATCAGAATCTGGGGGCCGTCTTCACTTTTATCAACTGCAAAATCTCTGCTCAGGAATCGCTCTGCATTAATCTGATCCGCATTTGTTGCTGTAGCGGAATCTACAATATAAAACTCCTGCAGAAGATAATCGAAATCCGACAATGCTTCTGCAGAAAGATCAATTACCGGATGAGGCAAAGCGGCTGCAGATACCTCTTCTGCTGAGCTGTCAGAATCCTCCTTCTCCCCCCGCAAATGCTCCTGATTCTCCTCCTCTGCCAGATTTTCCTGCTCTGTCCTGTTTTCCGCTTCAGCCTGCTGTCTGAGATATTCTCCGTTTTTTTCAGCTATCAGGACATAGGTGTCCTCATCCTCCTGCTCTCCCGGAGCCTGTGTCTGTTTTTCCAGAAAAAGGCATATCGGAAGCGTTCTGTATATATTTGTCCGCCAGAAAAAGGGTTCCGGCAGAAAAGCCAGAACCATCAGAAAGCACAGGCTTAAAAATACACAGAACGCTTTCTGAAAATTTGTCACAGAATCACCTCTTTCAAGGTATTTTATGACAAGCTCCCGTAAATTATACTTGTGCAAAAGCAATGTTCAGCCCTTCAGAAATGGTAAAGCTTAAATATTTCACAGTTTCATCCACATCTTTTGGAGTTACAAACATATTGTGCAGATGGGGAGATACCATTTCCTCCAGAAATTCTTTTTTTTCTGCTTCCTCAAGGGCATCCAGAAGATGCGCCATGGAATCATGCACAATGGTGGCAGCATCCACCACCGTAGGAACTCCGATGCCGATTACCTTGACATGAAGATTGTCCTCTGTAAGTCCGTTCCGGTGATTTCCCACACCGGAACCGGGATGGATTCCCGTATCTGTAATCTGAATAGTCCGATTCAGTCTTTTTGTGCTTCTTGCAGCCAGAGCATCAATGGCAATGACTACATCCGGTTTTGTCTGCGCCACCACGCCCTCCACAATTTCCGCCGTCTCCATACCTGTCTGTGCCATTACTCCCGGGATAATTCCACTGGTACTGTGCATCTTCTCTTCTCCGATGCCCAGCATTCCGTATTCCTTTATAATATGCCTTGTCATTCTGAGGTTTTCCACTACATGGGGCCCCAGAGAATCCGCAGTGATGGCCAGATTTCCCAACCCCACCACCAGAATGTTCCTTTCTCTTTTTAAATCGATCAGTTTTTTCAGATGCTCCGCCAGTTCCATGGAGACCTCCCTGTGGTAGTCTTCATCCGGAAGGGACAGTTTTGCCGCCTCCATGGTAATATACGTTCCCTGGGGACGTCCCATGGCACGGGCACCGTTTTCTGTCCTGATTTTTACCACTGTAGTCTTGATGTCTTTTTCCCTGTTATAATCTTCTTCGATTTCCACCCCCCGTACTTCGACCTTTTCCTCCGAAAAACGCTCTGTAGTTTCCAGTGCCAGATCGGTCCGGATTCTGTAGCTTCCCATCATACCATCACCCTTTTTAATTTTTTTATATTTTTCGCATTTTTTCAAAAAATATGTATTGACTTTTTAACAATCTCATAATAAAATATATAAGCATGTTTCATAAGGGCGCCCGTGTCTGTTCTTATGAAGAAAATATTTTCAAACTATTTTTTAGGAATCGGAGGTGTACACATTGGCTAACATCAAATCTGCAAAGAAAAGAATTTTAGTAAACAGAACTAAAGCAGCAAGAAACAAATCCATCAGATCTGCTGTTAAGACTTCCATCAAAAAGGTAGAAGCTGCAGTGGCAAAAAAGGATAAGGCAGCAGCTGAGGTTGCATTAAAAGATGCTGTTTCTACAATCAGCAAAGCAACTTCCAAAGGTGTTTATCATAAAAACAACTGTGCCAGAAAGGTTTCCCGCCTGGCTAAAGCTGTCAACAGCATTGCTGAATAAATAAATTCGTTTTTACTTATAAGCTTATAAATAAAAAAGAAAGCAGCCGCACACCGTCAGCGACTGCTCTTTTTTTCTCTTTTTTACTCCTGTTCGCATCTTCCTTTACGCCACATTATTTTCCGGAACTGTATTTCACGATCAGAAGCTCCACGCTGAGCACATCCCCCAGACGTCCTGTTTTTACCGCTTCTTCCGCATCCACAAAATCCTTTACTGCCTCTTCCAGTTCCCTGACCTCATAGGAACGGGCACAGGAAGCAATGTTGCGAACCACAAAAGAGGGAACTCCCAGTCGGGAAGCAACCTCATTCTGGGACGCGCCTTCCGCAAAAAGCTGCTTTGTCAGCAGCAGCTGACGAAACTGTTTGGCCAGAAGAAAAAGAATTCTCATAGGCGGTTCCTTCAGTGTCAGCAGATCATAATATAATTCCAGAGCCTTTTTCTGATTTTTCTCCGTAACCGCACGCACCATGTCAAATATTTTATTGGTGGTCTGCGTGGTACAGATTTCTTCAATATCCCTCTCCGTGATCACATCCCGCCCCCGGGTATAGGAAATCAGCTTTTCCAACTCCATCCTGATATTACCCATGTCTGTGCCTGATTTCGCAAGCAGCAGCTCCATATCTCTCTGGGTGATTTTTTTTCCTTCTTTTCCCAGAATACCTGCTGCCCAGCGCATAAGCGTTTTTTCATCCTGGCGGGCAAACTCTGCTACCCGCCCGGCCGCTTTCACCCCTTTATACATACGGCTTCGTTTATCTGCTTCATTTTCCACAAAAATCATACACAGATACTCCGGCAGGTTTTTCAGATAATCAGCCAGTTCATCACATTTATTCTTAAAAAACCCGGTATCCTCCAGTAAAATAACCCGCCGCTCAGCAAAAAAAGGAAGGGTCTCACACAGGTCAATAAGCTCTTTTACTTCAATTCCCTTTCCCTCGAAACGACTGAAATTCATGGTATCCCCATCCGGGTTCAGTGCATTAAGAAGGCGCTGCTTATACTGCTGCTTCAGATAAGCCTCTTCTCCGTAAAGAAGATATGCCTGTTTAAAATTTCCGGTTTTGATATCCTCCTGTATATTCTTCAAAGAATGTGTGCCGTCCTTTCTGCCCCGGGCTTTTTTTCTCAGGTATCATTATAGCACATTCTCATAATTTACCGCAATAGCCGCACATGTCTTACTCCTGGTAGTCCCGGCACAGCAGATCAGCCATGCGCGTGGCACCATATGCATTCAGATGAGTTCTGTCCATGAAGCAGGAATTATCCACATATTCATAAATGCCTTCGTAAGCTGTATAATTATAGTTATAGAGGCCTGCTCCCATGTCTTTACAAAGCTCTTCCAGATATACATCCATATCTGAGAGATCCCCCTGCTTGGAGGCATACTCCTCTGAATGGGGCAAAACCACAAGGTTAAATTCCACACCCTTTTCTCTGCAAATATCTGCAATTTTCCTGATCGCGGACAGATTTTCTTCCAGAATGTTTTCCCGGTTCCAAACAGAGCCTGTTACAATTTTCCCCTTCGCGTGTGAGTTGTTATACTCCTGCTCATTGCTCATAAATCCCATTCCATAGTATTTCAGAAAAGCGCCTGGAAAAACCATACGATTTTCATATTCCTCTGACTGACGATAGCTGATATTTCTTTTTATGATCTTTGCGGAGATTTTATCTTCCACCCTGGCAGGAAAAAACAAAAAGCGCTCATATTCCGCTGTTTCCCCCACATCCGTCATAAACTGCAGCTTAATTACCGGTGACTGTATCAGATCAAAGACTCTGAGCTTTGCTGTGGTGCTTTTGCTGTCCTCATCTGACATAAAGCTTTTTACACTTACAGTCATAAAAACCCTCTCCACAGGATTTCTGTCCAGCTGATCCTTCAGCAGATAATAAGTACCTGCCAGTGGCTGCGCCGAACTGCCAAGATTAAAACAGGTGGTATCCAGAGCCTCACTGACAATATCCGGATTGATTCCTCGCTGCATCAGAGAAGTTCCGATCAGAATGGTCTCAATACTGCCCTGCTTCTCTTTCAGCTCCTGAACAGAAAAATATGTACCGTCAGTCACCGATTCATACAGAAAGTGTCCTGCCCCATTCAGCAGCACAAGAAAGAGAATAATCACACAGCCCCGGACCATAATTCCTCTAAAACTGCGCATACTCAAATCCTCCTGATACTACGGCATCAAAATTCCCCATAAACATAATCATGGCAATAATCACAAAATATCCGCACCAGCGTATAAAAACCGGTCTATTATTCACCCAGTCGCCCAGATCCGTTCTCGTTTCCAGTATACTTGCACATAAAAAAACTGCCAGCCCCACTGCTCCGAAAATAATATTCTGTCCGGCTGTATCCAGAAAAAAAGCCTGGTATGTAAAGCTTGGCTGAAACTGTCCGAAAATTTTGCCAATGATCACAAAGCTGCCCGCTGTGCTGTCTGCTGCGGGAAACACCTTCAAAAGCGCCACGATCAGAAAGGTTCTGAGTACGGAAAATCCCTTCCACCACCACGCATCCTCCCGGATCCTAAGCAGTCTCTTAACCGCCGCAAACTGTGGCTCCAGCAGAACTCCTCCAATAAGTACCACACCGTTGGCAACACCCCACAAAATATACCGCCAGCTGGCATCATGCCACAGTCCTGTACAGAACCATACTACAGACATGGCATATACCACAGGGAATACCTTTTTTACACGGGGAGAAAAATATTTCTGACCCAGTTTGCCAAAGGAAACTGCGCCCTTTGAAATGGAAACCGGATAAAATACGTAATCCCGGAACCAGGAACTGAGAGAAATATGCCAGCGGCGCCAGTATTCCCCCAAAGATGACGAAAACAGCGGACGCTTAAAGTTCTCCATCATAGATATTCCATACATTCCGGAGATTCCCAGCACAATATCAGTATATCCGGAAAAATCCGCATACATCTGAAACACCATATAAATGCAGCCAAGAAACAGGGTAAATCCGCTGACCTGCGTATATTGATCAAAAATCGAATCCACCAGCGGCTTCAGATTATTGGCGATCACCATTTTTTTAAAAAGTCCCCACAACACACGCTGGCAGCCTCTGTAAAAATTATGGACGGAAAAATCATGTCCTGAAAAAAGCTGCGGTGCAAGATCCGGATATCGTCCAATAGGTCCCTGGGTCATCTGCGGATACCAGGTAACAAAAAGCAGCACCTTTAACGGATTCTTTTCCGGCGTTGCTTTTCCCTTTGATACATCCAGGGCATAGCCGATGGCCTGCAGAGTATAGTAGGAAATCCCCAGCGGCGCTACAATCCCCAGAGGTGCAGGTCCAGTTATTCCCGCTTTTCCCAGAACAGCATTTATCGTTTCCAGAAAAAAATCACCGTACTTCAGCACCAGAAGGATTCCCAGATTGACCGTTATGATAAAAACAAGCCATCTTCTCTTTCTCTTCTGATATATACTTTTCAGTGCTTTTCTGCTTCTGCGGGTAAGGTGCCTCTTTCTGTTATTCAGCCCTTTTTGAAGTCTTCTGTCCAGTTCATATATTTTTTGCGTACCCCAGGTAAGGCTCCATGCTGTAATAATGACATACGCAAAGGTGTATGCTCCCATCAGATAATAAAACCACAGACTGAAAGCCAGAAGAACACACCACTGATATTTTTTCGGTGTAAGATAATAAACGATCAATGACAGAAAAACCGGCACAAAAAAGGCCAGTTGGTTCACACTCACCGGTTATTCCTCAGAGAGTTTCTGAATAAGCTTCAGCATGGCATCCACAGAATTAAAGTTCGCAGGTTCAATATCCTCAAATCCCACTTCCACATCAAATGCATCATTGATCTCTCCCAGCAGAGAAACCAGGTCAAAGGAATCCAGAATCCCCTCGTCGATCAGCTTAGTTTCGTTCTCAAAATCCACCTCCGGGCGAAGCTCCTTTAAAATATCCATCAGTTCTTCTCTCATTTTTTCTCATCCTTTCTGCTTTTTTAATGTAAAAACATAATTATCTTTATATATCTCAATAATATTCCCCTGCTCCCTTACCAGATCTTTCACAGAAACAGCTTCTGTTTTCCGGATACGCCAGGAGCTTATTTTAACCGGCTGGTCATCAAGATAAAGTACCGGTCTGGGCATAATGTTAAGTCCACCGTAATCCACCGCCCTGAGAAAACGACTGATCTTCTCTCCTGACCACTTCAGATTTATAATGCCTTCTGCAGGTACCTCCCAGGAATAGCGGATCTGGTTTTCCTTCTGATTTCCGGCGTTGTTTTTCTTTTCATAAATTTCCTCACCTGCCAGTACCTTTGGCATAAACTCTTCAAAAGCTTCATAAGCTGCCCACAGCTGCTGCCGGAACAGCTGAATAGAAGTGGTCTGTTCTCTCACAGGAATCTCTTTTTGAGCAAGAACATCTCCCTCATCCACCTGAGACGTCATTTTGTGCCAGGTAATCCCGGTAACAGCATCTCCTTCAAAAATCGCCCAGGCTTCCGCATTTCTTCCTTTGTGTGCAGGCAAAAGTGCCTGATGACAGTTCAATGCATGAATGTTTTTCATATCCAGAATATCTGCCGGAATAATATAAGGGTTGATCACGCTGAGAAGAAGCGTTCTCTTCTTTTCTTTTCTGAGTACAGCGAAAACCTCCTGTTTTTCCGCCCAGATATAATTCAGTTCTTTTTTCTGTGCCTGCATCATGGTCATCCGGGGGTTCTGCGGACTCATATCAAATCCCATATATTCTATCCCCAGCTTTTTTACATAAGTGATGCATTCCAGAAATAAAGTGCCTGTACCAGTCAGAATAATCTTTTCATATGATATATTCATTTCTATTCCCCTTCGAGATATTCTTCCCGGATTCTCCTTCTGTCAATCTTTCCGTTTTTGTTAAGAGGAAGACCTTCCAGATACATATAACGGTTGGGACACATATATTTGGGAAGATATTTCTGAAGATCTGCCGCGATCTGTTTTCCGCACTCCTCCTCAGCCTGATAGAAAAGCCAGATTTTTTCTTTTACGTTATCATAAATGCAACAGCTTCTCTCCACATATCCCAATGCATCCATCGCCTGCTCAATCTCTCCCAGCTCAATACGATGTCCCATATGCTTGATCTGAAAATCACGTCTTCCTGAATAAAAAAGCTCTCCATCCACCAGCCTTCCCAGATCGCCGGTGCGGTAGATCAGCTCCGGAAAACTGTGATTCAGAGGGTTCTGGCAAAATGCCCGCTGTGTCAGTTCCTGCTCCCGGTAGTATCCAAGAGCAAGGGAGGAACCCCGGACACAGATTTCGCCCTCCTCTCCTTCCTGGCACAATCTGTTTTCCTGGTTCAGAAGAAGGATTTCCGTATTGGGAAAAGCCTTCCCGATGGGAAGAGCTTCCCCCGCAGTAAATTCCCGGTCTACAATATAATATGTACAGTTACAGGTAATTTCCGTAGGGCCGTACAAATTGACAAACATGGCCTCCGGCAGCTTCTCACGCCAGTAATTCAGCACCTTCACAGGCATTACTTCACCGGAAAACATGATTTTCTTCAAGTGGGGCGGAACCCCCTTATCCAGCCCTTTCATGGCAGCCGTCATTGCCAGCGCCGAAACCGCCCATATGAGCGTCGTAACTTTCTTCTCCGTCAAATAAGGAATCAGAAGCTTCGGAAAAGAAATCTGCTTCGGTGTTACCACACATAAGGTGGCGCCATTTCGTAAAGTGGAATAAATATCCTTTACAGATACATCAAAATCAAAGGGCGCCTGATTGCCGAATACTTCATTCTCATCAAATCCAAAGCATCCCGCAAACTGCTCCACAAGATCGATCACGGAACGATGACTCACCAGAACTCCTTTTGGTGTTCCGCTGGAACCGGAGGTATAAATAGCATACAGTGGATCTGTGTCAAGATGACGTTTCCTCACCGAAGTAAGCAGCTCTTCTGAGATTTCAGTTTTCAGGGCGTCCTCATAACAGAGAAGTTCTCCCTTATAGCCCATGCTTTCCACAAAATCTCTGTCGCCTTTTCGGATCAGAAAGCATACAGGATCCACCTTTTCCAGAATTTTCCGCATACGCTCCGGAGGAAGAAGCCGGCTCACCGGCACATAAAAATTCCCGCTGTATACAGTTCCCATAAAAGCCACAAGACTTTCAATATCCCGGTCTATGAGAATTGCCACCGGCCGTCTGCCGGGACTTTTTCCCGCAATATCAGTCCCGATCCGCCCGGCCAGCCGTATACATTCTGCATAAGTTATTTCATGTGCCGAATCTTCAAACAGGATTTTATCCGGCAGGCGCCTCCCCCACATTTCCAGATAATCCAGAACATTACAAATCATCTTCCTGTTTCTCCTTCGCACTTGCAGATTCAGGCTTTTTTTCGGAAATACGATCATAGAATCTCCAGGACAGCCCTTCCTCCACTGTTTTATATCTTTCATAGTCCTCCCGAAGCATGGCCTGGGCCTCTTCCTTCGAAAGCTCCTGATTCCTTACAAGAACAGCCAGTTCTCCTGTCCGGATGGGATATCCCCGTTTTCTGATGCTGAAATTCTCTGCCATGGCATGAGCCCAGCAGTCCGCATGGGGAATTCCGCTTTTTGGCCGTATCCATCCCAGCCGGCGTTCCAGAAACTCCATGGTTTCTTCCTCTGTCACATCATGATAAGCAAAATAGGAAAGTGACAGAACCTCCGTGTCTTCCAGATAATCTGCCTTTTTTCGTGTTGCCAGCCGTTCCGACAGTTCACCAAACATCTGGTACTCAAATTCTCTGAGATTATGAGAAAACGCAAAAGGTTCAATGCCTCTTTCTTCCAATGCTGTCTGCAAAATCTGTCCCTTTGTTCTCCCGTTAACGATCAGAGGAATCTGAAATTTTCCCGCCAGTGCATGGCAGTAATAATGCATATAGTGGAAACACACTCCACAGAAATTTTTCAGAACAGATACACTTTTACTGTACATCTTCCGCAGCTCTTCCTCATTCATGCGAACCGTAATATGGTCCACATTCAGCTTCTCAAGGGCAATATCTATATTATTTCGGCCATATGCGGTATGAAATCCATTCTGAAATGTAACCGCCAGAACCCGCAGGCCATAGGTGTATTTCATCTGCCAGATAATGTATGTACTGTCCTTGCCGCCGCTGAAGCCCACTATGCAGTCATAGGGAGCTCCTGTTTTTCGTGCCTTTTCCTTCGCCTTTTGCACCTGCTCTGCAAAAATACGTTTTCTTTCTTTTTCATCTTCCAGAAGCTTTTTATGCTGTTCATAAAAATCGCAGTAATTGCAGACGCCCTTTTCATTAAACCGGATCTTTGGATAATTTTCAGGAAGTCCGCATTTTTCACAATACTTCATAAATTTCTCCTTTTTACAGCCAAAAGGCTCTCTATCATAATGATTTCCTCATCATGATAAAGAGCCATTGTGTAATCTTTGTGAAATTTTTACGACATATTTTTGTAACACAGCATATTTTTTTCCTGAGAGATAAAGAACTCAATTTCCACTCCGTCTTCCATATTATGAATCGCTACACCTCCCCCATGGGCCAGGGCAGCATACTTCACAATGGATAAGCCGATCCCGAAGCTTCTGTTCTCCCTTTTTCTGGCAGAATCCCGTTTATAAAAGACATCCCAGATTTTATCCTGCTCCTCCCGGGGAATATTGCTTCCTTCATTATATACACTGAAATGAATATGGGAATCCTCCCACAAACGGACACGGATCAGGCCATCCTTTCTGCCATAGCGGACTGCATTTTTTACCAGATTGTACAGCGCGTTTTCCAGAATACGTTTATCACCCAAAATCTGATCAGAAATATGGTTTTCTTCAACATATCTTCCCTGATGGTCAGAAAATTCGTTATTATAGCATTTTCTCACTTCATTCAGAAGCTCATCTGCCGAAAAAAGTGATGGTGTTATGATTTTTGCACCTTCCTCGTAAGCAGAAACCTCCAGCATCTGACAGATCAGACTGTCCATCCGCTCACATTCATTTGAAATAACCGCACAATACTTATCCAGCTTTTCCGGGCAGTTTTCCGCTATGGACGGCATGTTCTCCGCATATCCCATAATCACTGCCACCGGAGTTTTTAATTCATGAGCCATATTACGTACCAGAACCTTACGGTTTTCAACATCTTCTTTCAGTTCATCTATGGCTTTTTTCAGATGATCCGACATAATATTGATAGAATCTGCCAGCTCTCCCAGCTCATCCTTCTGTCCGGGGTTTACCTGCACCTTTTCATCAAAATTCAGCCTGGCGATCTGCCCCGTCACACGGTTCATTTCCCCAATGGGACGGACCATCTTTCCTGTGAGCCAGACCAGAACAAGACACCCGCATATCAGAGTCATTCCGGCAGCAAGAATAAAACATATTTCCATTACAAGAGAACTGTTTTTCAGACCACTGAGCGATGTCCGCAAAACAAGATATCCCTGTTTTTCCAGACGCTTCACATATATAAAAGATGCACTGCTGTCATCATCAAAATCACTGTAAAATGCATATCCTGTTTTATCCAGGCTTTCCTGATTCTCTTTAATCGTATTCCGGCTTTTTTTCCCAAGGATCCCTCTTTCCGTTTCTCTGCTTCTTGTACTGAAAGAGATCTTATAATCCGGATCCGCAATCGTTATGGAAACATTATTTTCAAAGGCCAGAATATCCATATCCGCTTCTGCAAAATCCCAGTTTTTTGACTCCAGCTCTTCCAGAACCTCTCCGGTAATCTCTGACATCCGTTCCATGTTCCAGCGCCGGATAATCCGCTCCTGAAGAATTTTTTCTGTCAGCATCAGAAATACCAGAAATCCCACAATCAGTATCGTCCCGAAAAAAATATATTTCTTTCTCAGAGTATGCTTCATAGACCATCCTCCCTGAACATATACCCCATTCCCCGAATGGTCTGAATCAAAGCGCCACACCTGCCAAGATCTGTTCTCAGCATTTTGATATGTGTGTCAATGGTACGGATATCTCCCTCGTAATCATATCCCCAGATATATTCCAGGATCTGATTCCGGGTAAGGACCATATTCTTATTCTCGATCAGATAAACCAGAAGCTGATATTCCTTATTTGTCAGCTCCACTTCCTCATCATCCACCTGAACCCGGCAGCTGTCCATATCTATCTTCAGTCCGCCGCAGCAAAAAAGACGCCTTTCTGTTTCTTCTGAAATACTTTTATATCTCAATGCTGCCTTAACCCTTGCCAGCAATACCTTTGCATGAAAAGGCTTGGAAACATAATCACATGCCCCCTTCTGAAAGCCTTCCAGCTCGTTATCCATACTTCCCAGCGCCGTCAGCATAATAACCGGAACATCCGACACCTTATGAATTTCCTTCAAAACAGAAAGTCCGTTTTTCCCCGGCATAAGGATATCCAGAATCACCAGATCAAGATCGGGATGGGCTTTAAAGTATTCCAGGGCACGGATTCCATCCTCCGCCTCCGCCACCTCATATCCCTCTCTTTCCAGAATGTCATGAACCAGCTCCCGAAGAAACATATCATCATCTGCAACAAGAATCTTTTTCGCCATATC
>JAXFBD010000040.1:0-3022 GCA_034118545.1 Blautia sp. | reverse complement strand
TTACGTTTTAGCTTTTCAATTTTATTCTCTGCTCTTTCCGTAGGCATGTTTGCAAGAGTTTCAAATAATTCAAGCTGGCTATTTCTGAGTTCAACAACAGCATCACGACAATCCATTGCGGCATCGTAATATTCCTGATATTTCTTTATGTTTTCTGCAAGTTTCTTACCAGCATCACTTGAAGTGTCAATTTCCTCAATCTTAAAAGTACCATTCTTAACACGGTTCTTATATTCGTTACTGATGTTGATAGAATTTGCTTTATCCATATAGGTGTTGTAACCTTGCTGATTCGCCTTAATCTGTTTAGCAAGCGTGGATAACTGTTTCTTTAAAAGAGAAATTTTCAGAGTAGAAGAGATATAATCATTGATTTGATTTGCGTAATAGTCAAATGTTCTGGATAGTTTGTCAAGATTTCGTTTTACCCAATCAAACGCTTCTGTATTTTCTTTGACTGATGAAGTATTTTCTCGGACTGAATTCGTATTTTCTCGGACTGAATTCGTATTTTCTCGATTGGCTTGGGTGGATTGTGTGTTTCCAGAACCGCCATAAGTAGCACGACCAGAAGCAATATTTGCCTGATTTACAGAGATTCCACCTGTAACCATAGCAGTTCCACTTGCTTTTGCAGTTCCACGGCTGTTTACGAATCCACGTTTCAACAATGATTCTGACTGTAAATGGTTGAATACAATGCTACCAGCAGGAATATATTTAAACTCTGCCCCATTGTCTCCTACTGTTTCCCATGTACCTGTATACGGATTTACAACTATCTCTCTACCTAACTCTCCTACCAGCGTCATACCGCCTGTTTTCGTTCCCCAGTTGCCTTTTGCATTTGCATGTCCGACCAAGTGAGGATATTGTGCTGTTCCGTTTGCATGAGCAGTACCATTCAAACCATGTGAGCCACCGGAAGGAGGTGTAGTATTTGTCCAGTTGACTGTTCCTGTTGCAGTAAAGTATGTTCTTACCGCAGAAATGTTATTACCCCAATTAACTGTACCATTTGAAACGTGCATCTGTGATGCCCACGCATCTACAGCAGAAGTATTATTATCCCATGTAACTTTTCCTTGGGATTGCTTTTCCTGTGCTGCATAAGCGTCTACTGCTGTAGTATCCACACCTGCTCTGACTTTTAATTCTGGCGGGGTAAGAGCTTGTATAGAAGCAGTAATTGTTGCCACTGAAGTTCCATCAATGCCAAGCTGCGCTTTGATTTCTGGACTTAATCCTTGAATTTCACTGACAAGACTGTCCACTTTCCCCTGTGCTTCGGATGTATCTGCACCCACAGCAGCCTGTAATTCCACGTTATTCTGCGCTGTCTGAAACTGTTGTAATAAGGACAGGGCATTTCCGATTTCTCCATCCACTTGTGAAGCATCCACAGACATAACTGCCGGGGCTTCCAACATCTGTTTCTGGGTAACACAATACTGAATGATTGCGTTTGCATCATCCACCTGTGAGGAATCTACTTCCAGAGTGCTTTTGTAATTCTGCATCTGAGAAATGGTGCTTTCCAGTGTGGAAATCTTATCCTCTGTACTTTCTATGTCCGATACATCAATCTGAATATCAAGATTCTTGTCACCGGATAACTCTTCAATCCTGCCTTTGGCTTCCCCGGCTGCCATAGCCATGTCACCAAGGGTTTTCACAGCTTCGTCCGACCAGTCAAATTTTGCATTAAATTCTTCCATTTCCCCAAACATAGCCTGAACCATAGGTAAAGAAAGATTCAATCCTTCTGCAAAATCTTCCATGGTACGCTGACCCAAAATCTTGTATTCATTCGTTGCTTCGTCCAGTTCCATCAATCCTGCTTTAGTAGCTTTTGCACAAAACTCCGCAACATCCAGACCCGTCCGGTTGCCTTTGGAATCATGGTTGAAATAATGTTCTATACTGTCAATATAAGAAGAAACTGCTTCTGCATCCTGCCCGTCAATGGTATCAGGAATCAGAAATTCCACAGCAGCTTTATAGCTCTCACGACCAATCCGACCATAATATTCAGATTTCGTATTCTGTACCGTATCTTCGATATGGTCTAAAGCTCCCATAGCGTCGTCAAACATATCCCCGGATTCTGAGGTATTCTGCTTATCAAGCCAATTCTGGTATGCGCCTGTTGCTTCTCTCAACGAAGCTGACAGAATATCAAGCTGATTGCACTGGTTCACAAGACCGTCATTTTCAGATAACAGAGCATCTATGTTGTTCTGTATAGCCTGTGCATTCTCGCCTTTTGCATCAGTCAAATTCCGCAATTCATCCTGTAACTTTTCAATCTCAGCAATATTTTTCATGTACTGGCTCTGTTTTTCCAGTTTCTGATTCTCGTTTGTCTGGATTGCTTCTTCGGCTTTAGCTTTCTGTAACTCCTGTACCTTTTCAGCGTTCAACTGTAAAGCACCATTGTTATATTCCAGTGCAGAAGTGTAATCTTTTAACTCGTCTGAGTTAAAATCTTCTATAGAAATGGATTTTCCTGTACTTTGTGAAGATAAAACAGAGTTTACCGCATTGATCTGGGAAAGAAGTGTATTTGCACTATCAGATACTGATTGGAATGAATCTGCTATTTCTTCTACAGCAACAGACGACTGACCGCTTAACACTCCAAGATTTACAAGAGCCTGTGCAAGATCATCTGTGCTGATTCCTGCCTGTTCAGCCGCTTGTGACAGATAATTAATTGAATCAATATTGCCAGAATTTATCGCTGCTTTGAAATCCACATCTGACATATTCAGATTTTTGACCTCATCCGATACAGACCGTAAATGTTTCTGATAACCATTCAGGTATTCTTGTCCATCACTACTAAGAGCAGTATTAAACTCATTCGCCTTGATTGCAGCTTTATCCAACTGATCGGAGACATCTGTAAATAATGCACTATATTGAGACATATCACTGCCTTTTAGCATAGTCTGCACAGAACTATCTATGTCATTATAGTATTTCTTTGCGTTGGCTACTTCTTCGGCACTTCCGCTTG
>JAXFBD010000039.1:0-30912 GCA_034118545.1 Blautia sp. | reverse complement strand
TTCGCTGCTTGTTCTTGATGGTTCTATTGTGGATGGAGTAGTGGCTGAACACGTAAAAGAAGGTGCGATCACTTCCATGCTGGGAATACAGACGCTGCAGATGGGCGTTTTTGGAGGAATTATTGCCGGTCTTATTACAGCGGCACTGTGTAACAGATTCTATAAAATACAGCTGCCTTCAGCACTTTCGTTTTTTGCGGGAACACGTTTTGTGCCCATTGCAAGTATGGCATGTGCGATCGTGACAGGTGCAGTTCTCTATGTTGTGTGGCCGATTCTTCAGAACGGCATATATGCTCTGGGCTCACTGGTACAGGCATCAGGATATTTTGGTACATTTATTTATGGCTGTATTGAGCGTGCGCTGATTCCGTTTGGACTTCATCATATTTTCTATCTTCCGTTCTGGCAGACAGGAGTGGGCGGCACGGCACTGATCGATGGTGTAACAGTAATGGGTGCACAGAATATCTTCTTTGCAGAGCTGGCATCACCCAACACCACTAAGTTTTCCATTGATGCATGTCGTTTCCTGACAGGAAAATATCCGTTTATGATGGGGGGACTTCCTGGTGCGGCTCTGGCTATGTATGTAACAGCAAAATCGGAAAAGAAAAAAGAAGTAGGTTCTCTTCTGTTTTCTGTTGCGCTGACATCTTTCCTGACAGGTATCACGGAGCCTATTGAATTTACATTCCTGTTTCTGGCACCGGCTTTGTTTGTTATCCATGTAGTGTTTGCCGGACTGGCATTTATGACATGTCATATTCTGGGAATCTGCATCGGTACCACGTTTTCTGATGGATTGATCGACCTTATTCTTTATGGAATTCTTCCGGGACAGGCCAAGTCAAACTGGATGATACTCATACCCGTAATTGTGATATACTTCTTAATATATTTCCTTGTATTTCGTTTCTTTATCCTTAAATGGGATCTGAAGACACCGGGAAGGGAAGCAGAAGGGGAAAGCGCGCATCTTGTATCCAAGGAGGAATACAGGAAGGCCACCGGAGTTGGCGTAGCCGGAGGAAAAGCGGCTGCGGCAAATTTTGACCAGAAATCTGCCACAATTTTAAAGGGTGTAGGCGGAACAGCCAATCTGGTGGATATTGACTGCTGCGCAACACGTCTGAGATTGACTCTGAAGGACAGCAGCAAAGTAAATGAAAATCTTCTTAAATCCACAGGAGCTTCCGGTGTGGTGGTAAAAGGTGCTGGTATTCAGGTCATTTACGGTCCGTCTGTAACAATTGTAAAATCAAATTTTGAAGAATTTGTGGAGCAGGTACGGGATGGAGTGATTGCAGAGTCTTCTTTTATGGACATACCTGAGGAAAAAACGGAAGTGAAGGAATCTGTGACAGAAGAAAAAACGGAAATGAAGGGTTCGGTGCTTGGGGCGCATATGAATGGTGAGGCAATGCCTCTCAGTGAGGTAAAAGATGAAGCTTTTGCGTCAGGTGCACTTGGAGAAGGAGTGGCGATCGAACCATCAGAAGGAAAACTGTTTGCACCGGCAGACGGCACTATTGAAACAGTATTTACCACAAAGCATGCAGTGGGCATGACAACAGATGAGGGAACCGAGCTTCTTCTTCATATCGGTATTGATACGGTCAGACTGGAGGGAAGACATTTTGAAGCCCATGTGGAACCGGAACAGCATGTGAAGAAGGGAGATCTTCTTGTTACCTTTGACATTCCTGCCATTAAAGCGGAGGGATACCCGTGTACTACACCTATGATCGTCTGCAATACGGACGATTATAATGAGGTTAAACAGCTTTCCGGCGGATCTGTCAGGGCAGGAGATGATCTGCTTTCCGTAAAGTAAGGAAGCAGAAAACAGTAAAAAACAGCCTGTATAACGGCTGATAAAATTCAGGAGGTAAAATATCATGAAATCATTTGACTATGTAATTACAGACGAAGTAGGAATTCACGCAAGACCGGCAGGACTTCTTGTAAAAGAGGCAAAGAGCTATGATTCCGTAATCCGTATCACAAAGGACGGAAAAAGCGCGGAAGCCAAAAAGCTGATGGCCTTAATGGGACTTGGTGTAAAGAAAGGGGATACAGTGACTGTTTCTGTTGAAGGCGGCGACGAAGAGGCAGTGGCTGCAAAGATGGAAGAGTTCTTTAAGAACAATCTGTAATTGGGGGAATACCTGTGGAAAAAAAATTCGGAAAAAAGATTTTTAATGGTATTGCCATTGGCAGAATACATTTTTATGCAAAATCGGAGAACAGGGTTTCGAGGACGGGAATCCAGGATGTGGAAAAAGAAATTGCCAGATACCATGAGGCAAAGGCGGAAGCATCCGCGCAGCTTGAAAAACTGTACGAAAAGGCTCTTGCAGAGGTGGGGGAAGCCAATGCGGAAATCTTTAATGTACATATCATGATGCTGGAGGATGACGATTATAATGAATCCGTAGAAAATATCATTTCCACCCAAAAGGTTAATGCAGAGTATGCAGTTGCTTCCACGGGAGACAATTTTGCGGAAATGTTTGCCAATATGGATGATGAATATTTTAAGGCCCGTTCTGCAGATATCCGGGACATTACAGAAAGAGTGGTGTCTGTTCTTAGCGGCAGCAGCGGAAGCTGTGATATCGGTGATGAGCCGGTTATTATCGTGGCTGATGATCTGGCACCCAGCGAGACGGTTCAGATGGATAAGACGAAGCTGCTGGCCTTTGTTACAAGATACGGCTCCGCAAATTCACATACGGCGATTCTTGCCAGAACCATGGGAATTCCTGCTCTTGCAGGGGTGGAAATCGACCCGTCATGGGATGGAAAAATCGGAATCGTAGACGGATATGAAGGTGTATGCATTGCTGATCCCGCTATGCCTGTGCTGGAGGAATATTTCAGGAAGAAAGCGGCTGATGATGAACAAAAAGAGCTTCTTCAGACGTTGAAGGGCAAAGAAAATGTTACGAAATCCGGACAGAAAATTAATCTTTATGCTAATATCGGAAATCCGGGGGATCTGATGGCTGTTCTGGAAAATGATGCCGGCGGCATCGGGCTTTTCCGCAGTGAGTTTCTGTATCTGGAATCAGATACATTTCCTACCGAAGAAGAACAGTTCCTCGCCTACCGTAAAGTGTTGGAAACCATGGGAGGCAAAAAGGTTATTATCCGTACGCTGGATATCGGGGCAGATAAACAGGTGGATTATTTCGGCCTGGACAAAGAGGATAATCCGGCGCTGGGTTATCGTGCGATCCGTATATGCCTTACAAGACCGGATATTTTCCGGACTCAGCTTCGCGCACTGTTTCGCGCCAGTGCATATGGAAATCTTGCGATCATGTATCCTATGATCATTTCAACAGAGGAAGTGAGAAAAATCAGAGAGATTTCCAGGGAGGTTAAGGAAGAACTGATTGCAGATGGAATTCCGGTGGGAGAAGTGGAAGAGGGAATTATGATTGAGACTCCGGCAGCAGTTATGATGAGTGACAAGCTTGCTCAGATGGTTGATTTCTTCAGTATAGGCACCAATGATCTGACACAGTATACGCTGGCAATTGACAGGCAGAATGCCAAACTGGATGATTTTTATGATGCACATCATCCTGCAGTGCTCCGGATGATCCGTATGGTAGTGGAAAATGCCCATAAAGCGGGAATCTGGGCGGGAATCTGCGGAGAACTGGGTGCGGATACTACTCTCACAGATAATTTCCTGGAAATGGGAGTAGACGAGTTATCGGTGTCTCCGGGATGCATTCTTCCTGTTCGTAAAGCGGTAAGGGATTCGCAGTAGTATATTTTGGTCTGATTTATATATGTAATATCAAAAAAGCTCGATTTTTTCGGGCTTTTTTGATATTATTAGATACATCAATCAGAGCAGATATCAGGAGGGACTATGGACGTTATAGAATTTCAGAAAAAGCTGGAAGAGGTTTGCGCTCTTGCAGAAAAGAACGGAAAGATTCTGACAGGAGAACAGGTCCGTGCTTGTTTTGGAGAAATGGAGCTGGACAGAGGGCAGCTTCTGAAAATCCTGCAATATATGAAAAGTAAAGGAATCCGGATTGAAGGAGTGCCGCAGGAAGGGACGGAAGCTGTACCGGAAGAGAAAAACACAGCCGGGATCAGGGTTCCCTTAAATCCACAGGAAAAAGCGTATCTTGAGGAGTATAAAAGAGATCTTGATGAAGGAATTGCAAAGGCGGGAGAAGATGAGAAAAAGGCTCTTGTGCAGGCATTGGAAAGAGGCGATGCAAATGCAAAGGGGCGCCTTGCAGGTTTGTATATGCCTCTGGCGGCAGATCTGGCGGCAGAGATGAACTGTGAGGAGATTCCTCTGGCAGACCTTATTCAGGAGGCAAATGTATGTCTTTTGATGGCACTTGATGAAATGGAAGTCTGGGATGAAAAGTGGCTGGAGAGCCGTATACGTCAGGGAATTAATGTTGTTGTGGAGGAACAGAGCAGACGCAGGCAGGGAGACGATTCTCTGGTGGAAAAGGTGGAAAAACTGGAGAGTGCAGTAAGGGAACTGTCTGATGATGAGGATGAAGAAATCAAATTTAGTATCAATGAACTGGCGATAATCCTGGATATGGAGGTAGATGAGATACGCGATATACTCCGGCTTACCGGAGATGACAAATAGGAAGCAATGTGTCAGCTAGTGTCAGTGGCGGGTATCAATCTTCCATCTGTTATACACTTTGCGTGTTTGAAGCGGGGACGCTTCTACTAATTGTAGGAAGGAATGGACTTTTTTAGAGGAATGCCTTTCTAAATGTCCAAAGTGGAATGATTTGTAGGAAGAAATGGACTTTTCTAGAGGAATTTCTTTCCAAATGTCCAAAGCGGAACGGTTTGTCGGGAGAAATGGACCTTTCTAGAGGAAAAATCTACCAAAATGTCCAAAGCAGAATAATCTGCAGGAAGGTTTCGGTTTCTTCAATAATTCATGTGCTAAAATTCCAGAATAATAGCCAGAATAAAATCAATGGAATTGGTATCTTTTTAGAGGAAAAGTCAAGATAGATATCAAAAAATAGATAATAAAGAGGGCTGCTGCAGAACTTCACATTTGATTCTGCAGCAGCCCTCTGTTTTACAGACGTAAAAATTTGGCCAGTGTTTTGTTGCTGCCGAGTACGTAGACCAGTTCATCCTCGCGGAAAATATGGTCGGCTCCCGGCATGGGATCCAGCACATCATCGTATTTGGTGGCGAGGATATTCAGCTGGTTTTTCTGGCGTACCTGCAGCTCGATAATGGATTTACCCACCCAGTCACTGGGCACAGCCGTTTCGTAGATGGAGTAATCATCGGTGAGGCTGATATAGTCAAAAACATGGTCTGCGCTGTAACGCACGGCTGTCCAGGCGGCAAGCTGTTTCTCGGGATAAACCACATTGTCAGCTCCGTTCCTGAGGAGGAATTTGGCGTGAACATCCCGGCTGGCTCTGGCAACAACCTGATGTGCGCCGTAATCCTTAAGAAGAGCAGTTGTTTCCAGTGAACTCTGGAAATTGTCCCCGATGGCAACGATACATACGTCAAAATTACGTACTCCAAGGGAAGAGATAAACTGTTCCGATGTGGAATCACCGATCTGTGCGTTTGTTACGTAAGGAAGAACGTCATTTACTCTGGATTCATTAATATCTACAGCGAGAACTTCGTGATTAAGTTCCATAAGCTTCATGGCAATATGTCTGCCAAAACGTCCTAATCCGATTAATAGAATAGATTTCATAAGTAACCTCCTGGTGAAATTTATATTTTAAAAATGATTTTATCCTACAGTGATTTTTTCCTGAGGCATCTGTGCAACGGAAGGAGCAAATTGCCCGTTCATGGCAAAAATAAGTGTAAGACCGCCCACACGTCCGAAGAACATCAGGATTATCAGAATGATACGTGACAGCAGACCCAGGGATGGTGTCAGCCCCAGGGAAAGTCCAACAGTGGCAACAGCGGAGCCCGCTTCAAAAATGGCCGCCATCATTCCCACGTGTTCTACACTGCTGATAATTCCCGCAGAAACAAGGCAGAGGGTGATATACATACAAAACAGGGCGGCGGCATATCGGAGCGTTTCCGGAGGAAGTCGTCTTCCAAAACACTGGATATTTTCCTGTTTCTTGAAAACCGAGCGGACAGACAGAAGCATTACCGCAAAGGTGGTGGTTTTCAGACCGCCGGCTGTAGAGCCTGAGGAACCGCCGATGAGCATCAGAACGATCATCATTGTCAGGGAAGCTCCTGTCATGAGCTGAAGATCCACTGTATTGAAGCCGGCGGTTCGTGCCGTTACAGTCTGAAACAGGGCGGCAAAGAACTGCTGTCCCATATTATCAAAATTCCACTGGCTGCGGCTGAATTCTGCAAAAAAATAGTAAATGGCAGGTATGATCAGAAGGCACAGTGTGGTGGAAAGAACGATTTTTGTCTGGAGACGGTAAGCTTTTACACGAAGCCTGTGCACATAAATATCGTCCCATACAAGGAAGCCGATTCCTCCTGTAATGATCAGAAGCATGATCACAATATTGACCACCGGATCGAATGCATATGTGGTCAGAGAGGAAAAGCGGCTGAAGCGTCCCATTAAGTCAAAGCCGGCATTACAGAAGGCGGAGATGGAGTGAAAGACAGCCATCCACAGGCCCTGTCCCAGTCCGTGGCGGGGACAGAAACGAAGTGCCAGAAGCAGCGCCCCTGCGCCTTCAAACAAAAGCGTTGCTTTTAGAATAAAACGTGTAAAACGGATAATACCGCCCATCTGCGGGGCGGAAATGGATTCCTGCATAACGAAGCGGGATTTCAGACCGATTTTTTTGCCTGTGAGGGCAAAAACCGCAATGGACATGGTGATGACACCCATTCCTCCGATCTGTATGAGAAGCAGGATAATAAACTGGCCGAAGCCGGACCAGTACTGGAATGTATCCTGTACCACAAGTCCGGTTACACAGGTGGCTGAGGTAGCCGTAAATAATGCATCAGAAAAATCTGCACTGCTTCCGCTGCGGGTGGCAAAAGGAAGCATCAGCAGCAGGGTACCCAGCAAGATAGTTCCGCCAAAGCCCATGGCAATGATCGCACCCGGGGTCAGCAGTTTTTTGTATTTTTGCATAATAAACTCCTGTCATAAAAAAATTTCTTATAGAAAATTATAATGTTTTTGCCTGTGCATTTCAACCGGAAAATACTTGACATTTTCTGTATAATGTCGTATAGTGTTCCTGCAAAGAACCACTAAAGGAGGCGCGGTGATGGACGGACATGATTTTGCGGAACATCTTACCTGTTTCGGACTGACCCGTCAGGAGGCGGCAGTGTATCATAAACTGCTTCAAAACGGGAAACAGACCGGATATGAAATTGCAAAAACGGCAGGTATTTCCCGGTCCAATGCCTACAGTGCGCTGGCTGCTCTTGTGGAGAAGGGAGCCGCCTATCTGGTGGAGGAGGCTGCAAAGAAATATGTCCCTGTACGGCTGAATGAATTCTGTGATAATTATATCAGCCGGATCAAAGAAGAAAAGAAGTGGCTAGAGGCCAATCTTCCTGATGAAAAGATTGAAGAAGAGGGATATATTACCATCGAAGGGGAGGAGAACATCCGCAATAAAATACGCAGACTTCTGACAAATGCAGAAGAAAGGGTATATATTTCCGGTTCTCCCGCATTTATCAGGGAGTTTGAGCCGGAGCTGCTGCGCCTGATTAGTCAGAACAAAAAGGTAGTGGTTTTGACGGAGGAGACAATAGATATGCCGGGAGCCATTTCCTATCTCAGTGAGAAAAAAGGAACCCAGATAGGGCTTATCACCGATTCCCGCTATGCACTTACCGGGGAATTCGGCTATGGAAGCCTTAACAACTGTCTGTATTCCGGGAAACGAAATTTTGTATTGCTGTACAAAAATGTACTGGCAAATGAGATAAAGCTAATAAAAATGTGTGAAGGAGAGGAACCAAAATGAAAAAAGTGCCTTTTGTAACAAAAGAACAACTGGATGAAATAATAAAAGAATACCCGACACCCTTCCATCTTTACGATGAAAAGGGAATCCGTGATAATATCAAGGCTTTGAAAGAAGCATTTTCATGGAATCCGGGGTTTAAAGAGTATTTTGCAGTAAAAGCGACCCCGAATCCATTTCTGATTCAGATCCTGCGGGAATACGGCTGCGGCTGTGACTGCTCCTCCTATACAGAGCTGATGCTTTCAGAAGCCATTGGTGCATCAGGAGAAGATATTATGTTTTCATCCAATGATACTCCGGCGGAGGATTTTGTTCTGGCAGATAAACTCAATGCTACCATTAATCTGGACGATATTACCCATATTGATTTTCTGGAAAAAGCCATTGGTCATATTCCGGAACAGATCAGCTGCCGTTATAATCCGGGCGGACTTTTTAAGATCAGTAATGACATTATGGATAATCCGGGAGATGCAAAGTATGGCATGACCACTGAGCAGATTCTGGAGGCGTTTAAGATCCTTAAGAGCAAAGGAGCAAAGGAATTCGGAATCCACGCATTTCTTGCAAGCAATACAGTTACCAATGACTATTATCCAATGCTGGCCAGAGTCCTTTTTGAGGAAGCTGTTCATCTGAAAAATGAAGCGGGAGTGCATATTAAATTTATTAACCTGTCCGGCGGAATCGGCATTCCCTACAAACCGGATCAGGAGCCAAATGATATTTATGCCATCGGAGAAGGAGTACGAAAGGTTTATGAAGAGGTTCTCGTTCCTGCAGGAATGGGAGATGTTGCAATTTACACAGAGCTGGGCCGTTTTATGATGGGGCCCTACGGCTGCTTGGTTACAACAGCGATTCATGAGAAGCATACTCATAAAGAATATATCGGTGTGGATGCCTGCGCAGCAAATCTGATGCGTCCGGCAATTTACGGTGCTTACCATCATATTACTGTAATGGGCAAGGAAAATCAGCCATGTGACCATAAATATGACATTACAGGTTCTCTTTGTGAGAATAATGATAAATTTGCCATTGACCGTATGCTTCCGAAGATCGATATAGGCGATTATCTCGTGATCCATGATGCAGGTGCTCACGGATTTTCCATGGGATACAATTATAACGGCAAGCTTCGCTCCGCAGAAGTCCTTCTGAAAGAGGACGGAAGTACTCAGCTTATCCGCCGTGCAGAAACACCTGCAGATTATTTTGCCACATTTGACTGCTTCGAGATCGGCAAAAAACTGATTGAAAAATAATCCTGTATTTTGGTACATCAAAAAAGGGCTGCTGCATAATTCAAACGATTATGCGGCAGCTCTTTAAGTATGCCTTTTCGTTATATACCTGCAAGCTCCAGGATTGTTTTTATAAAAAATATGGAAAGTACCAGTAAAATAACAGGTCGTACAAAGGTGTTCCCTTTGCTGGAGAAGCAGCGGCTGCCCACATAATTGCCGGCCATGGCAAAAAGTCCTGCCGCAAATCCCAGAGGGATCAGAACCTTTCCGTTGAGAAGATAAACGACAAGGGATACCACGTTGGTGGTAAGATTAATTGCCTTGGTGGTGCCGGCTGCGTTCTGAAGGGACAGATGACATATACCGGTAAAAAGCAGCAGCAGGAAGGTACCTGTTCCGGGTCCGTAAAGTCCGTCATATGCGCCTACACATAAGGAAACCAGCGTACAGAGTATTATTGTGGTAACCGGGGGCAGCGGGTTATCATGATATTTTTCCAGATTTTTGCTGCGCAGTACATGGAAGGCAGCAAAAGGAAGTACGAAAAGAACCAGAATTTTCAGGAACTTTTCATTCAGATGAAGGCTGAGACTGGCTCCCAGCCAGGAGCCGATCAAAGCAGCGATAATGCCGGGGATGCACGTTTTCAGATTCATGTAGCCTTTTCGGAAAAAATGAACTGTAGAAACCGTGGTACCCATGGCAGAGCTTAATTTATTTGTTGCGATAGCGGAGTGGATGGGAAGTCCTGCCAGCAGATACGCGGGAAGGGAAATCAATCCGCCGCCTCCGGCAATGGAATCCACAAAGCCGGTTAAAAACAACATCGGGAAAATAAACAGTACGATTTTTAACATTTTTTTATCCTTTAGCCATTATACAGCTGGTAATATTTGCCCTTCTGGGCGATCAGTTCATCGTGGGAACCACGTTCAATGATACGTCCCTGCTCCAGAACCATAATGCAGTCGCTGTTGCGGACCGTGGAAAGACGGTGGGCAATAACGAAGGTGGTTCTGCCCTGCATCAGTTTATCCATACCATCCTGTACCAGTTTTTCGGTACGGGTATCGATGGAACTGGTGGCTTCATCCAGGATCAGTACCGGCGGATCAGCAATGGCAGCACGGGCAATGGAAAGGAGCTGCCGCTGTCCCTGACTGAGGTTTGCACCGTTTCCGTAAAGCATGGTGTCGTATCCGTCAGGAAGGCGCCGGATAAATCCGTCGGCATTTGCCAGTTTTGCAGCTGCGTAAACTTCCTCGTCGGTTGCATCCAGCTTGCCGTAGCGGATATTTTCTTTTACTGTGGCAGTAAAAAGATTGGTATCCTGCAGAACAATTCCCATGGAACGGCGCAGGTCATCCTTTTTGATCTTTGTAACATTGATGCCGTCATAGCGGATTTTACCGTCCTGGATATCATAGAACCGGTTCAAAAGGTTTGTAATAGTAGTTTTTCCTGCACCTGTGGAACCTACAAAAGCAATTTTCTGGCCGGGCTGTGCGAACATTTTGATGTCATGAAGAATGATTTTGTCCGGGTTGTAGCCAAAATCCACGCCGTCCAGCACCATATCTCCTTTCAGTTCCACGTAATCGGTAGTGTTGGTGGCTTTGTGGAAATGCTTCCATGCCCAGCGTCCTGTGCGTTTTTCAGATTCCACCAGATGTCCGTTTTCTTCTTTTACGTTTACCAGTGTGACGTATCCGTTATCCTGTTCGGAAGGTTCATCCATCAGTCTGAAGATTCGCTCTGCGCCGGCGAGAGCCATTACAATACTGTTAAACTGCTGGCTGACCTGATTAATGGGCATGTTGAAGCTTTTATTAAAGGTCAGAAAGCTGGCAAGACCTCCCAGTGTAAAGCCGCCATATCCGTTGATGGCAAGAATTCCGCCGAAAATAGCGCAGAGTACGTAGCTGATATTTCCGATCTGGGCTACTGTCGGCATCAGAACGTTGGCAAAACGGTTGGCATTGTTGGCGCTTTCAAAAAGCTCATCATTTAACTGGTTAAATCTGTCAAGGCTTTCCTGTTCGTGACAGAATACCTTAACTACTTTCTGGCCTTCCATCATTTCTTCAATATAGCCGTTGACTTTTCCAAGATTCTGCTGTTGCTGCAGGAAATATTTGCCGCTTAAGCCCGCCAGCTTTCCTGTTACGTTCAGCATGACGAATACCATGACAAGAGTGAGTACAGTCAGCGGAACATTGAGAACAAACATGCTGACAAGCACACTGATAATGGTAATGGCACTGGAGAAAAGCTGAGGAATACTCTGGCTGATCATCTGGCGCAGCGTATCGATATCGTTGGTGTAGATGGACATAATGTCCCCGTGCGCATGGGTGTCAAAATATTTGATCGGCAGAGTTTCCATTTTTGCGAACATGGCATTACGCATGTTTCTCAGAGTACCCTGGCTGACGTAGATCATGATTCGGTTGTAGATGTAGGTGGATGCCACACCGATGGCATAAAAACCGGCTACACGTCCGATGGCCATTGCCAGAGGGCCGAAATCAGGATTGTCTGTATGCAGCAGAGGGATAATGTACTGGTCGATCAGAGTTTTTGTAAACATGGTTCCCTGAACATTGGCCAGAACACTGGCAATAATACAGATTAAAACAATAATGATATGGATCTTATAATCCTTAAGTATATACTGAAACAGGCGCTTAAGAAGCTTTCCGGGATTTTTCACAGCAGGTCCCGGTTTTCTCATGTTTTGTTTCATTCCTGTGCACCTCCTGAATTCTGGTCAAAGTCACCGCCGCCTTTTGTCTGGGATTCATAGACTTCCCGGTAGATTTTATTATTATCCAGCAGCTCCCGGTGTGTTCCGAAACCATTAATCTGGCCGTTTTCCATGACAATGATGCGGTCCGCATTCATAATACTTGAAACACGCTGTGCAATGATCAGCTTGGTGGTTTCCGGTATTTCTTCTGCAAAAGCCCTGCGGATCTTTTTGTCAGTTGCCGTATCTACGGCACTGGTGGAATCATCCAGAATCAGTATTTTAGGCTTTTTAAGAAGGGCACGGGCGATACAGAGACGCTGCTTCTGACCACCTGAAACGTTGGTTCCGCCCTGCTCGATATAGGTCTCATATTTATCAGGCATTTTCTCGATAAATTCATCGGCGCATGCAAGTCGGCAGGCGCGTCTGCATTCTTCCTCGGTGGCATCCTTATCACCCCAGCGCAGGTTTTCCAGAATGGTTCCTGAGAAAAGGACGTTTTTCTGAAGAACAACAGAAACCTGATTTCGAAGTGCTTCCTTATCGTAATCCCGGACATCAATTCCGCCTACCTTTACAGAGCCTGAGGTTACGTCATAAAGACGGCTGATCAGGTTTACCAGACTGGATTTGGCACTTCCGGTGCCGCCCAGGATACCGATGGTCTCACCGGAGCGGATGGATAAGTTAATGTCCTTCAGAACAGGCTCTTTACTGTCTTTCTTGTAGGAGAAATCCACATGATCAAAAACAATACTGCCGTCCGGCACCTCTGTGACAGGATTCTCGGGATTGCTCAGATCCGGTGTTTCGTTAATAACTTCAGAAATACGCTCTGCGCTGGCAACACTCATGGTAATCATGACAAAGACCATGGACAGCATCATAAGACTCATGAGAATATTCATACAGTAGGTAAGAAGACTCATCAGTTCTCCTGTGGTAAGGGAGGAGCTTACGATCATTTTTGCACCCAGCCAGCTTATGCCGAGGATACAGGAATAGACAGTAAACTGCATCAGCGGCATGTTAAGAACCACCAGCTTCTCGGCGCGGAGGAACATTTCGTATACTTTGTTGCAGGCTGCCTGAAACTTGGAGATTTCGTGATCTTCCCGGACATATGCCTTTACAACACGGATGGCACTGATGTTTTCCTGTACACTGGCGTTGAGGTCATCGTATTTGCGGAACACCGCCTGGAAATAGCCTGTGGCTTTGCGGATGACCAGCATCAGGATACATGCCAGGAAAATAACAGCGATGAGATAAATGCTGGCAAGCTTTGCATTTATCAGAAATGCCATAGTCATGGCACAGATCAGACTGGCCGGAGCACGTGTGCACATACGCAGAACCATTTGATAAGCGTTCTGGATGTTTGTGACATCTGTGGTCAGACGGGTGATCAGACCGGCTGTACTGAATTTGTCAATGTTGGAAAAAGAAAAGGTCTGGATGTTGGTGAACATTGCTTTCCTGAGGTTACGGGCAAAGCCTGTTGAGGCAAGAGCGCCGTATTTTCCGCCCAGAACACCGGTTATCAGACCCATAAGTGCAAGGAATACCATCAATGCACCCATTCGGAAGATGTGTCCGATATCTCCGGCTTCCACACCTTTGTCAATGATAGATGCCATGACAAGGGGAATCAGAGTTTCAAACAGAACTTCCAGAATCATGAAGAAAGGGGTCAGAAGAGAGGCCTTTTTGTACTCTTTGACCTGTGAGAGTAATGTTTTAAGCATAAAATAGCTCCTTTCATTATTTTTCTGTCAGGATTTGTTCATTTTGTTTTATATTATTTTTAATCTGATGAATAACATCAAAAAAAACCTGAAGCATTTCCGGGGGAATATCCTGCCGGAGCATAGCTTCTATTTTAGTGAAATTTTCTATGATCGCCAGCTGGAGGGCGATACTTTTATCTGTCAGTGTGAGAATCTTCATCCGGGCATCCAGAGGATGAGCCTTTCGGATAAGGAAACCGTTTTTCTCCATTAACTTCAGAATTCCGGTGGCCGTAGAGCTGGCGATGTGAAAATATGCCTCAATATCTTTCTGAAAGATATCTTTATCCGGATTTGTATAAATATAATGGATGATCCAGCCCTGCATCTGTGTTAATCCCTGGTTTTGCGGAATACCGGACTGGGATGCGCAGACTACCCGTCCAAGCATTTTATCCAGCGTATGGATCTCGTAGCCGATTTGTTGTTTGTTATTCATAAAAACCTCTTCTTCATTTTGGTGAATATTAAATATTCCTCGAATACGAACAGTTAGGGTACGAACTATATTATAGAGGAATGCATTGGAAAGTCAACAGGAAATTAAAAAGCTGCCGCATTAATTATGCGACAGCTCCACGATGAAGGATGTGTTATTTTGCTTTCTGCGGCAGCTGGGCGAGTATGATGGCTGCGAACATGACGGCACAGCCGGCAAATTCCCGTAAACTCAGCTGCTGCTTCAGGATGATCCAGCCTGCCAGAACAGAGATACAGGATTCCAGGCTGAGTATGAGAGAAGCCACGGTGGGGTTCATGTTTTTCTGCCCTATGATCTGCAGAGTGTAGGCAACGCCGCAGGAAAGGACACCTGCATAAAGAATCGGCTGCCATGCTGCCAGAATAGAGGAAAGACTGGGGCTTTCCAGCAAAAGGGCGGGGATACCGGACAGGATTCCGCAGACCAGGAATTGTATGCAGGACATTTTTACACCGTCCACCATGGGAGAAAAATGATCTATGACCAGAATATGTATGGAAAAAAGCAGGGCACAGATCATTACAAGAATGTCGCCGGTTCCGATGGAAAAGCCGTCTTTGATACATAATAAATATAAACCGATCACGGCCATTACCACGGCTGCCCAGACAAAGGGACCGCATTTTTGTTTCAGAAAAAGTCCCAGTACGGGAACAATGACGATGTAGCAGGCAGTGATGAATCCGGCTTTTCCCACGGTAGTGTACTTTATGCCGAACTGCTGGAAATTACTTGCAAGACAGAGACAGATTCCGCAGCATACACCTCCGGTAATAAGAGTGCGGCGGTTTTCTTTTTTTTGCAGATCTGTCTGTGCAGAGGCGGGCTTCTGGCGGTTCAGGAACAGGATAACAGGGATCAGTACCAGTGAACCGATGATAGAGCGGACGCTGTTAAAGGTAAAAGCGCCCACGTAATCCATTCCTACACTTTGGGCCACAAAGGCTACGCCCCAGATTGCGGCAGTCAGCAGAAGCAACAGAGAGTTTTTTAAGGGAATTTTAGCAGTCATAATCAGGTTCCTTTCCTTAATAAGGGACTGTCGCAGATTTTCGCGGCAGCCCCGGTATTTTCAGTAAAAAAGTAAAACTACAGAATGATGTATTTCAGGATAAATAATATCGCCAGAACATACATAAGAGCACTGATCTTTTTCTTTTTTGTATTTTTACAGATCAGGTTGATCAATACGTAGGAGATAACACCGAGGGCAATGCCTTCGGAAATGCTGTACGTAAATGGCATTGCAAGAATGGTGATATATCCAGGTATCGCCTCTGTCATATCATTAAAGTTTATTTTGGTCACAGAGGTGATCATCAGAAAGCCTACGATGATCAGAGCCGGAGCCGTCGCAAAGGACGGAATGGCAAGGAAGATCGGGGACAGGAACAGGGACAGTCCGAAAAGGATTGCCGCCACAATGGCAGTCAGGCCGGTTCTTCCGCCTTCGGCAACACCGGAAGCGCTTTCCACAAAGGTGGTGACAGTGGAGGTACCGCAGACAGCACCGATGGAAGTTCCGATGGCATCTGATAAAAGGGCTCCCTTAATCTTTGGAAGACGCCCGTTTTTGTCCAGCATATCGGCTTTGGAAGCCACACCGATCAGTGTTCCCAGTGTATCAAACATATCTACAAATAAGAATGCAAACATGATGATGGCAAAGTCCAGTGTGAAAATACCGGAAAAATCAATATGCATGAAGGTAGGCGCCATACCGGGAATGGAGATTCCATTTGAAAAATCAGGAAGAAGGCTGTAGAAGCCTGCTTCGTAATCGGGTACATAAATCCCTGTAAGCTGACAGATGATGCCCAGGATCCAGGTGCTCAGAATACCGAAAAGAATGCTTCCTTTTACATTTTTTACAAGGAGTACGGCGGTAATGACGATGCCAATCAGTGCCAGAAGTACTGTGATCCCTTCTGAGTGAAAGGTCCCGGATTCCAGGGAGGATTTGAAGGAAAACATACTTACCAGTGTGGCATCATTATTTACGACGATTTTTGCATTCTGCAGGCCGATGAAGGCTATAAAAAGACCGATGCCGGCAGATACTGCATGCTTCAGTGTGATTGGAATGGCATTGAAAATCGCTTCACGTACATTTACAAGAGAAAGGACGATGAAGATAATGCCCTCCGCAAATACGGCAGCCAGTGCCTGCTGCCAGCTGTATCCCATTCCCAGGACCACTGTATAGGCAAAGTAGGCGTTTAAGCCCATGCCTGGTGCGAGAACAAAGGGATAGTTGGACAGGATAGCCATCAGGCAGGTGGCGACAAAGGACGCCAGGGCAGTGGCGGTGAAAACGGCCCCTCTGTCCATGCCGGTTGCTGACAGAATGTTGGGATTTACGGCCAGAATGTAAGCCATAGTCATAAAGGTGGTAATACCGGCCATTATTTCTGTTTTGATGTCGGTATTGTGCTCTTTCAGATGGAATATCTTTTCCAGATTCATAATTCTTTCCCCTTTTTTATATTGACATCTGAGACGTCAGAAAATTTTTGTTCCGGAAACATATTTTCCGGAGATATGTCGTTCATCGGACAGGTATATCATTCGTTCCAGACGCTCTCTGACAGAGAGAGGCTGAGGGTGGGGCAGACTGGTGTCGTCAAGGATCACGGCATCAAATTCATAGCCCTTTTCAAAGCTTCCCACTTTTCCGAAGAAGGAACCGCCTCCCAGTGTTGCCAGATAGAACACTTCTTCTATAGTAAGGGGGGCGGCGGAATCATCCACCAGTCTCCAGTAAAGCTTGGAGGTCTGTATGGAGTCTGCCATGGTGCGCATCAGAGAAAGGGTAGTGCCTCCTGCGATATCGCTTCCAAGCCCCATATGAAGGCCTTCATCCAGATAGCGGCGCACAGGTGCGATTCCGGAAGCCAGGTTGGTATTGGACTGGGAGCAGTGCACAGCATAAACTCCCCGCTCTTTCATTCGTGCGATCTCTTCGTCGGTACAGTGGACACAGTGGGCCATGATTGCAGGGCAGTTTTCTCCGCCGAAAAGGCCGAACTGATCGTAGGCGTCTCCGTAAAAGGCGGCATTGGGACAGAGCTCCCGAACCCATGCGATCTCTCCTTTATTTTCAGAGAGGTGGGATTGTACGGGAAGCTGATACTGCCTCTGGAGCTTTCCAAGTTCTGTCATCAGTTTATCGGTACAGGAAGGGATAAAACGTGGGGTGAGTATGGGCTTAACATTATGAAAACGTGTCAGGTTCCGTTCAATCCACTGTTTTGTTTCTCTGACGGAGGTATCCGTTTCTTCCTGAAGAGAAGGGACACTGTTGCGGTCCATGTTGACCTTTCCAACAAGTGTTTTCAGTCCTGTTTTTTCCAGAAGCTCCATAAGGAGCTCGGTTGCAGGTACGTGAAGTGTGCCGAAAATTGAAGCACGGGTGGTGGCACTTTTTTTCAGGTCTTCTGCAAATATGGTGTAGGCTGCTCCGGCATACTCCAGGTCAGCGTATTTGGTTTCCTCCGGAAAAGCCATCGTATTGAGCCATTCCAGAAGCTCAAGATCCATACCGATGCTCCGGAAGGAGTATTGAGGTGCATGCAGATGAAGATCCGTCAGTCCCGGAATGATCAGACTGTCCCCGCAGTCCCGGCAGGGAATTCCCCGGTATGCTTCCGGCAGTTCATGAAAGATACCTGCAGAAACACCGTTTTCGCAGATGAGATATGCATGATCAGTTATGGAAATTACAGAAGGGCTCTGACTGTAGCAGATATTTCCTTTAAGTGCAAATGTGTCTGGCCTCATATTAATTCCTCCTTTTATGGAACATCAAAAGCAGTGCCATATAAAAATTGCCGTTACCATAGAATTATAAAAGAGAACGTGGTGGCTGTCAAATAAAAAGAAGCTGCCGCAAAACCGGACACTCTCATTTCGGATTTTGCAGCAGCTTCAGTCAAAACAGGGGATTCAGGGATCAGCCCTGTGTTTTTTCATTTTTCAGTTCAAGCATTTTCATGGCACGAACCTTCAGCGGAAGGCCGAACAGAGTAATAAAGCCGTCGGCATCGTGATGATCGTACATGTCACCTGTTGTAAAGGAAGCAAGGGATTCGTTATACAGGCTGTATGGGGAAGTTGTTCCTGCTTTGATGATGTTGCCTTTGTAAAGCTTGAATTTAACTTCGCCGGTTACGTATTTCTGTGTGGATTCCACAAATGCCTGAATTGCTTCCCGAAGGGGAGTGAACCATTTTCCTTCATATACGACCTGTGCAAACTGGCTGCCAAGCTTTTTCTTGGTTTCCAGAGTTTCTCTGTCCAGAATCAGTTCTTCCAGCTGTTCATGTGCTTCCATCAGAATTGTTCCTCCGGGAGTTTCATAAACACCACGTGACTTCATTCCTACAACACGGTTTTCCACGATATCAATAATTCCGATACCGTTTTCTCCACCCAGCTTGTTCAGTTCAGTGATGATTTCGGAAACCTTCATAGATTTTCCGTTTAAGGTTTTCGGTACACCTGCTTCAAAGGTGATACTTACTTCCGTTTCTTTGTCAGGAGCCTTCTGCGGAGATACGCTCATAACCAGCATGTGATCGTAGTTTGGAGCCTGTGCAGGATCTTCCAGCTCAAGACCTTCATGGCTGATGTGCCATAAGTTACGGTCACGGCTGTAGCTGTGGCTTGCGTCGAAAGGAAGGTCGATGCCGTGAGCGTGGCAGAAATCAATTTCGTCTTCACGTGACTGCATGGTCCATACGTCGGTCATACGCCATGGGGCAATGATCTTAATGTCGGGAGCAAGGGCTTTGATACCCAGCTCAAAACGAATCTGGTCATTACCTTTTCCGGTTGCACCGTGGCAGATGGCAGAAGCTCCCTCTTTTCGTGCGATTTCCACAAGCTTCTTTGCAATTGCCGGACGTGCCATGGAGGTTCCCAGAAGATATTTATGTTCGTAAACAGCACCTGCCTGTACACACGGCATGATGTATTCATCACAGAATTCATCTACGATATCTTCAATGTATAATTTGGAAGCACCGGAAAGCTTTGCTCGTTCATCAAGGCCATTAAGCTCACTGCCCTGTCCGCAGTTTACGCAGCAGCAGATTACTTCATAATCAAAGGTTTCTTTCAGCCATGGGATTAATGCAGTGGTATCAAGTCCGCCTGAGTATGCTAAAACAACTTTTTCTTTCATAAATTAATTTCCTCCTGATATTTTTAAATGCTCCGGGATGAACCGTTGCGGTAATTGATAATGGAATTATTTTTGAATAAATATTCATGGACGGAATATGAAAATGGCTTCTCCGTCACTGACAATGGATAATATACAACATTTTTTATAAATATGCAATAGGGTATGGATAAAAAACAGAGAAAAAATTAGATGAAATTTTTATATATAATTAAGGAAAAGATGAAAAAATGCACAAATTCCGGCGAAAGGCACAGGAAAAGCCCGTAAAATTAGGTGTTGCATAATATGCAGGAAAGATGTATAATCTATCCATCGCCTGAAAGGCATTAAACGGTAAGATTGATTCAGGAGGTTGAATGATTTATGATAAAAGCAGGAATTATCGGTGCTACCGGTTATGCCGGCAATGAGCTTGTAAGGCTGTTGCTGGGACATAAAGAGGTGGAAATTGCATGGTATGGCTCAAGAAGCTATATCGATAAGAAATACGCAGGAATATACCAGAATTTCTTTCAGCTGGTGGATGCGAAATGTATGGATGATAATATGGCAGAGCTGGCAGAACAGGTGGATGTGATCTTTACAGCTACGCCTCAGGGACTTTGTGCATCCCTTGTGAACGAGGAGATTCTTTCTAAATCAAAAGTGATTGATCTGAGTGCGGATTTCAGGATAAAGGATGTTGCAAAATACGAAAAATGGTATGGTATTGAACATAAGGCTCCACAGTTTGTGGAAGAGGCAGTTTACGGGCTTTGTGAGATTAACAGGGAGGATATCAGAAAAGCACGTCTGATTGCCAATCCGGGGTGTTATCCAACCTGTTCCACTCTTTCCATTTATCCGCTTCTTAAGGAGGGGCTGATCGATCCGTCTACGATCATCATTGATGCGAAGTCAGGAACCTCCGGAGCCGGAAGAGGAGCCAAGGTGGATAATCTCTATTGTGAGGTAAATGAAAATATCAAAGCCTATGGAGTGGCTTCTCATCGTCATACACCGGAAATCGAGGATCAGCTGGGATATGCATGTGGTCAGGAGGTGCTGATCAACTTTACACCTCATCTGGTACCTATGAACAGAGGAATTCTGATCACTGCCTATGCATCGCTTCTGAAGGATGTTTCCTGGGAAGAAGTAAGAGCTGCATATGATAAGTATTACAGCAGCGAAACCTTTGTGCGTGTACTGGATAAGGATGTCTGCCCTCAGACGAAATGGGTGGAAGGCAGCAATTTTGTTGATGTGAACTTTAAGATCGATCCCAGAACTCACAGAATTATTATGATGGGGGCTATGGATAACCTTGTAAAAGGTGCGGCAGGACAGGCGGTACAGAATATGAATCTGATGTTCGGCTTTGAGGAATCAGAAGGTTTGAAGCAGATTCCCATGGTACCGTAATCATCAGAAAAAAACAGATTACCGGCAGAAAAAAAGAAAAGGGCCATGGGCCAGGAGGAGATTGTTATGGAAATTATCACAGGCGGTGTTACAGCGGCGAAGGGCTTTATGGCAGCAGCAGCTGCAGCAGAGATTAAATATAAGAACAGAACAGATATGGCTATGATTTACAGTAAGGTACCCTGCGTGGCTGCAGGAACCTTTACCACCAATGTGGTAAAGGCTGCACCGGTGAAATGGGATCAGGATGTGGTTTACAATCATCCATTTGCCCAGGCCGTGATCTGCAACAGCGGAATTGCCAATGCCTGTACCGGTGAGGAAGGCTATGGATACTGTAAGGAAACTGCAGACGCAGCGGCAGAGGCACTGAATATCCCGGCAGACAGTGTACTGGTGGCATCTACAGGAGTGATCGGCATGCAGCTTCCTATTGACAGGATTGCAGATGGAGTCAGAAAAATGGCGCCCCTTCTGGACGAAAGCCTGGAAGCCGGCACAGAAGCCGCAAAGGCGATCATGACCACAGACACAAAGAAAAAAGAGGTGGCTGTTCAGTTTGAGATTCAGGGGAAAACAGTAACAGTGGGCGGCATGTGCAAAGGATCTGGCATGATTCATCCCAATATGTGCACCATGCTGGGATTTGTGACTACAGATATTAATATTTCAAAAGAGCTGCTGCTGGAAGCTTTGCAGGAAGATGTAAAGGATACGTATAACATGGTTTCTGTTGACGGTGATACCTCAACCAACGATACCGTTCTTCTTCTGGCAAACGGTATGGCGGAAAATGAAAAGATCACAGAAAAAAATGAAGATTATCAGGCTTTCTGTCAGGCATTGAATTACGTAAATACCTGTCTTGCAAAGAAAATTGCAGGAGACGGAGAGGGAGCTACTGCCCTGTTTGAAGTAAAGGTGATTGGTGCAAAGGACAAGGAACAGGCGGTGACACTCAGCAAATCTGTAGTAACCTCTTCCCTTACTAAGGCAGCTATTTATGGCCATGATGCAAACTGGGGACGTATATTATGTGCCATGGGATACTCCGGAGCTGAGTTTGACCCTGAAAAGGTGGATCTTTATTTTGAGAGCCGTGCAGGTAAGATTAAAATTATCGAAAATGGTGTTTCCACCGGATACAGTGAGGATGAGGCCACAAAAATCCTTTCCGAGGATGAGGTCACTGCCATCGCTGATGTAAAAATGGGAGATGCCCATGCCACAGCGTGGGGCTGCGATCTTACCTATGATTATGTGAAAATTAACGCGGATTACCGTTCATAATACAGAAAGGGAAAAGAAAGATGGTAAATCAGAAATATCTTGAAAAAGCAGAAGTGCTCATTGAAGCATTGCCATATATCCAGCGTTTTAACAGGAAGATCGTAGTGGTAAAATACGGCGGCAGTGCCATGCTGGATGAAAGTCTTAAGAGAAATGTGATCGAGGATGTGGTTCTTCTGAAGCTGGTTGGTTTTAAGCCGATCATTGTTCACGGAGGAGGTAAGGAAATCAGCAGATGGGTAGGTAAAGTGGGAATGGAGCCCAATTTCATCAATGGCCTTCGTGTGACAGACAAGGATACCATGGAGATCGCGGAGATGGTTCTGGCAAAGGTGAATAAGGAACTGGTGACGCTGGTACAGACCCTTGGAGTAAAAGCTGTGGGAATCAGTGGTAAGGACGGAGGTCTTCTTCAGTGCGAAAAGAAATATTCCGATGGTCAGGATATCGGTTATGTGGGTGAAATTAAGAAGGTCGATCCGAAAATCCTTTATGATCTTCTGGAAAAGGATTTTCTTCCCATTGTATTCCCGGTGGGATTTGATGAAAATTTTGAATCCTATAATATCAATGCAGATGATGCCGCATGTGCCATTGCAGAAGCTGTACATGCGGAAAAGCTGGCTTTCCTTTCAGATATTGAAGGAGTTTACAAAGATCAGCATGATCCATCCACTCTGATTTCTGAGCTTCATGTGCAGGAAGCGCAGAACCTCATCAGCGAGGGTTATGTGGGCGGGGGTATGATTCCCAAGCTTAAGAATTGTATTGATGCCATTGAGCAGGGAGTAAACCGTGTCCATATTCTGGATGGTAGAATTCCTCACAGCCTTCTGCTGGAGATATTCACAAATAAAGGTATCGGCACTGCAATTTTAAGAGAGGACGGGGAGAAATATTATAATGAAAATGAATGAACAGATGAAGGAATCTGAGAAGACGATTTTGCATACATACAATCGTTTTCCGGTTGTTTTTGAACGGGGTGAGGGATGCTGTCTGTATGATTCTGAGGGAAAAGAATATCTGGATTTTGCTGCCGGAATTGCGGTGAATGCCCTTGGTTATCATTATCCCGGCTATGATGATGCATTAAAGGCACAGATTGACAAGCTTATGCATATTTCCAATTTATATTATAATGAACCGATTATCCAGGCGGGTGCAAATCTGGTAAAGGCCAGCGGCATGAGCAAAGCGTTTTTTACCAACAGCGGTACAGAGGCTATTGAAGGCGCGCTGAAGGCTGCAAAAAAATATGCTTATACAAAAACAGGACATGCAGATCATGAGATCATTGCCATGAATCATTCCTTCCACGGAAGAAGTGTGGGTGCCCTTTCGGTGACCGGAACTGCACATTACAGAGAGCCCTTTGAGCCTTTGATGGGCGGTGTGCGTTTTGCGGATTTTAATGATCTGGAAAGTGTAAAGGCGCAGGTTACAGAGAAAACGTGTGCAATTATCACAGAGGTTGTTCAGGGAGAAGGCGGTATTTATCCCGCTGAGAAAAACTTCCTGGAAGGGCTGCGCCAGCTCTGTGATGAGAGAGATATTATCCTGATTTTTGACGAGATTCAGTGCGGCATGGGACGTACCGGCCATTATTTTGCATGGCAGGCCTATGGCGTACAGCCGGATATCATGACCTGTGCAAAAGCACTTGGCTGCGGTGTTCCTGTGGGGGCTTTTGTATTGAATGAAAAGGCAGCTTCCGCTTCTCTGGAGCCGGGGGATCACGGAACCACTTACGGAGGAAATCCCTTTGTTTGCGCTGCTGTGAATAAAGTATTTGAAATTTTTGAGAAGGATAAGATTCTGGAGCATGTACAGGAGCTGACTCCTTATCTGGAAGAAAAGCTGGATGATCTGGCGGCGCGCCATGAATGTGTCACGTCCAGAAGAGGAGCCGGTTTTATTCAGGGACTTGTGATTGCGGGACGTCCTGTAGGTGAGGTTGTTAATAAAGCACTGAAGGAAGGACTTCTCGTGATTTCCGCCGGAAAAGATGTGCTCCGTTTTGTGCCGCCGCTGGTAATTACCAGAGAGCATATTGACCAAATGGCAGAGATTCTGGACAGATGTCTGGAATGATCCGGAAATAAAATGGGAAATATAATTGTACTGTCTGCCCTTGTGCTGGCAGTGGTACTGGTGATCCGAAGCATGGTGCGCAGCAGAAAAAAAGGAAAATCTCTTTCCTGCGGCGGAGACTGCAAAAGCTGTGCAGGAGGATGCCGTCATATGAAGTAAAACAGACAGGAGTCTGTTTTCCGGCCGTAAAATGACTGGAAGACAGACTCCTTTGTCATTTGCCGGAGGCATTCCTGAAAAGGATACCTTCTGAAAGTTGTATATCTTCGCAGAAAACTGCATATTTTAACAGCAGGATAACAAAAACAATGCAAATTATTTTTTGTATCAAGCGGAGGGAATAATATGTGGGGTATTCTGACAGCGCTGATTTCCGGCGCGCTTATGAGCGTTCAGGGTGTTTTTAATACGGAGGTAACCCGACAGACCAGTCTGTGGGTCTCTACAGGATGGGTACAGTTTTCTGCTTTTCTTGTCTGTGTGGCAGCCTGGCTTGTGACAGGAAGAGATAGTGTAAATCTTCTCTGGCAGATTGATAACCGGTATACATTACTGGGAGGCGTTATCGGGGCATTTATCACAGTGACAGTTGTGGGCAGCATGAGCATGCTGGGGCCGGCGCAGGCGGCTATGCTGATCGTGATTTCCCAGCTGGTGGTGGCTTATCTGATTGAGCTGTGTGGAATGTTTGGGGTGGATAAACAGCCTTTTGAATGGAGAAAGCTTTTGGGCATGGCCGTTGCCATAGTGGGAATTGTGGTTTTTAAATGGGAAAAGTATTAAAAAACTATTGTAAAAAATGGAATATTTCGTTACAATATTAAGTGGTATAGTATGGTCAGTGGGGACTCATGGATATTTTTAATGAAAAAAGGAGCTTCCATGAACCATAAAAAAAGTTGGAATTTAAAAAAAGCAACAGCAGGAATTTTTACCCTGCTGCTCTGTGTTTTTCTGTGTGGCTGTACTGACAGGACAGCTGCTTTTCTGGAGGAGACTTCGGGAGAGGAAGCCATGGAGGAAACTCATGGGGACACAGAAGAGACAGATACACAGGAAAATGAATCCGGTATTACACCAACGGCTGCAGTTACAATACCGCCGGAGGAAATTTATGTAGATGTCTGCGGAGCAGTGAATCATCCGGGGGTGTATTCCCTGGATCCGGGAAGCCGTGTATTTCAGGCCATTGAGGCAGCGGGAGGCTGCACTGATCAGGCGGCAGGGGAGTATGTGAATCAGGCGGAGCGCCTCAGTGACGGTCAGCAGGTGTATGTGCCCACTCGCCAGGAGGCAGAGGAGCAGAAGCTTTCTCACAGCGCAGCGGCTGCCATACAGGGGGAGCATGTGTCTGATATGGCAGGGAAAGTGAATCTGAATACGGCAGATGAGACAGAACTGACCACACTGACAGGAATCGGTGCTGCCAGAGCTCAGGCGATAATATTATACAGGGAAGAGAATGGTCCCTTTTCTTCCATAGAAGAAATCATGAATGTACAGGGAATCAAAGAAGGTACTTTTGAGAAGATAAAAGACGATATTGTAGTAGGATAAGGAGAAACATAAATGGCAAGGAAAGTATTGGTAGTAGATGACGAGAAGCTGATCGTGAAGGGAATCCGATTCAGTCTGGAGCAGGACGGCATGGAAGTGGACTGCGCATATGACGGTGAGGAAGCCGTTGAGATGGCAAAAAGCAAGAAATATGACATTATTCTTCTGGATCTGATGCTTCCTAAAATGGATGGCCTGGAGGTGTGCCAGCAGATTCGGGAATTCTCCAATGTGCCGATTGTGATGCTCACTGCCAAAGGAGAGGACATGGATAAGATTCTGGGGCTTGAGTACGGCGCAGATGATTATATCACAAAGCCGTTCAATATTCTGGAAGTGAAAGCACGTATCAAAGCGATCATGCGCCGTGCAGGAAGTGATCATGAAGAAAAAGAAAAGGCAAAGACTATCGAGGTGGGAGATCTTCGTATGGATTGCGAAGGACGCCGGGTATTTATTGCCGGAAAAGAGATCAATCTGACAGCAAAGGAATTTGACGTTCTGGAACTGCTTGTATTTAATCCCAACAAGGTTTACAGCCGTGAGAATCTTCTCAATATTGTCTGGGGCTATGAATATCCGGGAGATGTGCGTACCGTAGATGTACATATCCGTCGTCTCCGCGAAAAAATTGAGGCAAATCCCAGTGAGCCGAAATATGTACACACCAAATGGGGTGTGGGATATTATTTTCAGGCATAGGCCATGAAAATCAAAAAAGAAAATAATTATTTTAAAAGCCTGCGCTTCCGTATTCTGATCATCCTGCTTATTCTGGGAATCGCACCGACCGTTATTGTGACCTGCATTGTGATAGGAGATTTTGAGGAACGGGCGATGGATGTACAGGGTAAGAAGGTGCAGGAACAATGTGAAACTCTGTGTAATCTTTTAATTAAAGAGAATTATCTCAACGACTCCAGCTCGCAGGCGGTAAACAGCAAGCTGGAGTTGTTGGCAAATGCCTATGACGGCAGAATACTGCTGGTGGATAAGGACTTTAAGATAGTCAGAGATACTTATGGTACGGATGAGGGAAAGCTGCTCTATTCGCCTCTTCTGGTAAGATGCTTTAAGGGAGAACAGGTCAGAGAATACGATGAAAGAAACAAGACCTTTAAAATTGCTGTTCCTGTAAAAAGCCCGGAGGTCAAGAAGCTTCAGGGAGCCATGCTGTTTTCTTTTTCTTCAGAAGAGGTTCTGGAGATGAAAGATGGGCTGAGACAAAGAGGGATACTGCTTATCGGCATTATTGTTGCCCTTAGTATTTTGCTGGGATATGTACTTTCCACAGTGCTTGTGAAGCCCTTTGCACGGATCACAAAGGCCATTGAGGATCTTACAGACGGATACCAGAATGAAGAGATTTCCGTGCCGGATTATACGGAAACGGCTCTGATCACAGATGCTTTTAATAAAATGATTTCCAGAATGCGTGTGCTGGATGAATCCCGGCAGGAGTTTGTATCCAACGTGTCTCATGAACTGAAAACACCCATGACATCCATGAAAGTGCTGGCCGATTCTCTTGTGGGACAGGAGGGAGTTCCGGAGGAGCTTTATCAGGAATTTTTAAGGGATATTACTGCGGAAATCGACAGGGAGAATAAGATCATCTCTGACCTTCTGTCGCTGGTGAAGATGGATAAAAAGGCTTCTGATGTGAATATTTCACACATGGATATTAATCAGCTTCTGGAGGATATTCTGAAAAGACTTCGTCCCATTGCGGACAAACGTAATATCGACCTGATTCTGGACAGCTTCCGTCCGGTGGAGGCCGATGTGGACGAAGTGAAATTCACTCTGGCCATCAGTAATCTTGTGGAAAACGGAATCAAATATAATGTGGATGACGGCTGGGTACGTGTGACACTGGATGCAGATCATAAATTTTTCTATATTACGGTGGCTGATTCAGGAATGGGAATTCCGGAGGATTCCATTGAGCGTATTTTTGAACGTTTTTACCGTGTGGACAAGTCTCATTCCAAGGAAATCGGGGGAACCGGCCTTGGCCTTGCCATAACAAGAAGCTCCATTGCCATGCACCATGGTACTATCAAGGTATTCAGCAAAGAAGGAGAAGGAACCACATTCTCCGTGCGGATACCGCTGTCATACATTCCATAGGAGGTTGCAGATGGAAAAACAACTAAAATGGCTTCTGGTGACACTGGCGGCCTGCTGTCTTATTGTTCTGGTCAGTCCGAGAAAGCTTTTCGGAAGTCAGGAAGAAGAAAAAACTTATTACAAATATTTTGTTGATTCCGGTGAAAGCGAATTGATCCGGGAGATTTATGAACCGGAGGAGGAGACCTGTGAAACAATGCTCCGTGAACTGATGACAGGGCTCAGCGAAAAAGAGACTGCGGGAAAGGGAATCAGCCTGCTGCCAGCAGAGGTGAATATAGAATCCTACGAAATCGTGGATGATGTACTGCAGATAAGCTTTAACAGTAAATACAGCAAGGTGACAAGAGCCAGAGAGATCCTCATGCGTGTGGGAATTGTGAAAACCTTCGTTCAGGTACCGGGGATTTCGGCGGTGCGTTTCTTTGTTGGAAAAGATGAACTGATGAATTCCAGAGGCGAGCCTGTGGGAGAAATGGGGGAAAGCACTTTTGCGGAGCTTTCCGGTTCTGACAGAGGCGCTTACCGGTATGATACCTTTACCCTTTATTTCACAGATGAAAATGGAAAAAAGCTTTTGCCGGAGGTACGGAACGTTTATTACAGAAGAACCATTCCCAGAGAGCGGGTGATTCTGGAACAGCTAATTAAGGGACCGATGGAAAAGGATCATTATCCTACACTTCCTGATGAGATGACGCTGCTGGATGTGGATATATCTGACAGAGTCTGCTATGCAAAATTTGACAGCCTTTTTCTGGAGTGTGCCCTGGAGGTGACAGAGGAGGTGGCAGTGTATTCTGTTGTAAACTCCCTGCTTTCCAATATTGAGGCGGACAAGGTTCAGATTTTGATAGACGGAAAAAAGGAACCTGTGCTGGGAGAGGATATGCAGCTCTATAATTTTTTTGAATTAAATAAAAGCCTGGTGGCAGGGGAGGACAAATCTTGATAAGACGCCCGATGTGTCTTTTGTGCCTTCTCCTGATGAGTGCCATGTGTCTGGCCGACTGGATGGGATTTCCTGTTGTCAGGGGAAATCCTCTGCCCTCCGGCCTGGAGGCATGGGTGGAGAAGCATCCCCGCGTTCGTGTCTGCGGAGAGGTACAAAGGTACAGAGCGGCAGATGATACACCATCTGTTGATCTGAAACAATCATATCTTATATACAATTCTGAAAAAATTTCCCTGAAAAATCTAAAAGTATATTTAAAAAAGAATACAGAAGAAAAAGAGCTGCCGGTGGGAGCTGTTGTTATTGTGTCCGGAAAACTGGAACGAATAGCGGCACCCCGCAATCCGGGCGGCTTTGACAGTCGTCAGTATTATGCCTGCAGTCATATTTATTACAGTCTGCGGGATGGCGTGATTGAAAAACAATCCGAAAGCCATTCAGAGTACGGGCAGTTTCTGGCAGTATTGAAGGAAAAGCTCTGTCTTTCTCTGGAAAAGGCTGCAGGAAAGGAAGCAGCTTTATTTCAGGCTATTGTACTGGGAGAGAAGGGAGAACTGGAGGATGAGGAGAAGCTGCGCTACCAGATGGGAGGAATTATGCACATTATTGCCATTTCCGGCCTTCACGTAAGCATACTTGGTGTGGGATTATATAATCTTCTGAAAAAAGCCGGGTTTGGAATCTGGTTCTCAGGGCTTGCTGTGCTGTTTTTGATGCTGCAGTATGGAATTCTCACAGGAGGAAGTGTTTCTGCTTTGCGTGCCGTATGCATGCTTTTTCTTTCGGTGGGAGCAAAGATTCTGGGACGTATTTATGATTCTATGACGGCGCTTTCCATTGCCGCCATACTGCTTTTGATGGATTCGCCGGCTTATCTTTACAGCAGCAGCTTTCTGATGTCCTTTGGGGCAGTGCTGGGAATCGGGCTGACAGCTCCGGCACTGGAAGCTATGATAAAGCCCAAAACCCGTCTTTTTAAATGTCTTTTGTCTTCAGCGGCAGTACAGATTTCCATGCTTCCCATACTCCTTTATTTTTACGGAGAGGTTTCACTGGCAGGGATTTTTCTGAATCTGCTGGTGCTGCCTACGGCAGGAATTGTGCTGGCAAGCGGCTTTGCTGCCATGCTTCTGGGTGTGTTTTGTATTCCCGGGGCAAAGCTTGCGGCACTGCCGGGCAGGATTTTGCTGTTCTTATACGAGACATGCTGTAAAATTGCGGGGAATCTGCCCTTTTGTACCTGGATAGGAGGAAGACCGCTATGGCAGCAGGTGGTGATTTATTACGGAATTCTTTTGGGATTTCTGCTGCTGGCACAGTATGCGAAAATAAAAAGTCTGGCAGCAAAAAGAATCCTTTGTGCATTCCTTTTGGCAGCAGGTGTGGCTGCCCTGTGGAAAATTCCTCAAAAACAGCTGGTAATCACAGCTCTGGATGTGGGGCAGGGGGACTGTATTCTGGTGGAAGTTCCCGGAGGAGGAAGCTTTCTCATTGACAGCGGCAGCAGCAGCCGGAATAAGGTGGCGCAGTACGATCTCGTTCCCTGTCTGAAAGCAAAAGGAATCCGCAGGCTGGATGGGATATTTGTTTCCCATACGGATGCAGACCATATCAGCGGGATACAGGAGCTGCTGGAAATGATAGACAAAAGACTGACCACAATTCAGGTGGAAACTCTGATTCTGCCTGGATGGAAAAACATGCCTGAGGAAGGCGAAAAGCTTAAAAAGCTGGCAAAGGCATGTGGAATAACTGTGATAAAGGGAAATGCGGGACAGAAGTTTAGGTCCGGAGAACTGAATTTCTCCATTCTTTCTCCTTGCAAAGATGCTGCAGGTGAGAATATAAATGAAGAGGCTCTGGTGCTGATGATAGACTATAAGGATTTTAAAGGACTCTTTACAGGAGATATTGGAGAAGAAACAGAGAAGAGTCTGATGGATATGTGGGAGGATGTAAATCTGCTCAAAGTGGCCCATCATGGTTCACGGTATTCTACCTGCCAGGAATTTGTGGACAGGGTGAAACCGGAG
>JAXFBD010000038.1:0-36873 GCA_034118545.1 Blautia sp. | reverse complement strand
ACAGAAAGAAAAAATAGCCGAATGGATGTATCTGGAGACAAAAGCATATTACGAAAAGAATTATACATTTCCCGGAGATAAGTACATCGAGGAAGTCATCTTCAAAGTATACGATCGGATCGTAGAAGCGGATATCTGGATCCCATATGGCGAAGTTGCAAAACACTATAAGAAAAAGAGGTCTGATATTAATAAACGTGTGAGACGCGACCTTAACCAATATGAGGAGAAGAAAACGGAAACAGTCTGCTTCATGAATATGTGTATGGTGCAGGATGGGCAAGGAAATGTACTTGCGCTGGATAAAGTAAACGACAGTTATACAGGAACGACGTTCCCGGGTGGGCATGTAGAACAAGGAGAAAGCTTTACAGATGCTGTTATTCGTGAAATATTCGAAGAGACTGGACTTACGATTGAAAATCCCATATTCTGTGGTATATATCATTGGGATAAATCAAATACTCATCATGTGATATTTCTGTATAAAACGAATCGGTATTCAGGAACATTACATAGCTCTGAGGAAGGAAATGTTTACTGGATTCCTATGGAAGAGTATAAAGAAAAGGAACTTGCCACGGGTATGGAATATGTCCTGCAGATGATGGAGTCCTCACAGATCAATGAGTGCTATATGCATCTGGAAAATGGAAAATATGAAGGAACTTTATATTGAGTTGTGGTAACTATTCAGGGGGAGATACCTGCCGGTTCCGTTGTTCTGGCCCGGGAACTATAATACAGACACAATTTTCTGTAAAACACGACTATCGGCATAACAGAATAACTTGTATAATATAAGCGAAAACCTGAAAAAATGTGCTGTCTGAGGATGCTGAGATAGCATTACCAGCTTATTAATGGAGTGAAAATGGAAGATGAAAAACATATTTGATTTTATTCAGGCGGCTTTGCCATGGATTGCAAAGGGACTTTTTCTGGCAATATTTTCCGTCAGAAGTGCTGCAAAGAAAAAAAAGGATGATAATCAGAGCGACAATTACGGAACAGAGGGAATGTGTCTGGGAATGTGCATGGGCACTGCGATTGGAACCTCTATTGGTAATAATACCGGCATAGGCATCTCCCTTGGAATGCTGCTTGGTCTGGCGATTGGAACCTGCATGAAAAAAGAGAATAGTGAAAAAGACGATGATGAGAAGTAAAATAAGAATTTTCAGTTACTTTATAAAGTAAGGAGTAAATCTATGAGAAAAAAATATGAATTATTAATGAATCAAATCAATGAGGGAAAGTACACCGGTCGTGAAATCTTGCTTGCAGGTGCGGTATTATTCCTGTCAGGAACGCTGCTGGGGATGATTTTTTCGCCACGGAAGTATCAGGTGATTGGAAGCCATAATGGAAACGGAAGCGGGAACGGAAATGATGCAAAGGCAGAAGCAAAAAAAGATACTCATCATTGATGATGATGTAAAAATCGGGGACCTGGAGCAGGAGGTGCTGGAACAGGCGGGTTATAGTTGCCGGCGGGCATATTCCGGGACGGAGGCACTGTTATGTCTGGAACACACCAGATCGGATCTGATCCTTCTTGATCTGATGCTTCCGGGATTATCAGGGGAAGAGCTTCTTGGAAAAATTCAGTTGAATGATTGAAGGAGGTTTTCATATGCAATACGTTCTGGAAACAAAAGGACTGTGTAAACAGTATAAGAATTTTCAGGCACTTGACGATCTGAATATGCATGTGCCAAAGGGAGCCATTTACGGATTTTTGGGGAAAAACGGAGCCGGTAAGACAACATTGATTCAGGTGATTACAGGGCTTCAGTATCCGACAGCCGGAGGTTATAGTCTGTACGGAATTATGGACACAGATAAGCAAATTCGAAAATCCCGAAGAAGAATGGGGGCAGGGAATCCGGGATCTGTTGAAACTCGTTGGATTAGAGTATACCGGAAAGAAAAAAGTGAAGGATTTTTCGCTTGGTATGCGTCAGAGACTTGGCATTGCCATTGCGCTTGCCGGAAATCCGGATTTCCTGGTGCTGGATGAACCAATCAACGGTCTGGATCCCCAGGGAATCATTGAGATTCGCGAACTGATCCTGAAATTAAACAGAGAGCAGGGAATCACGGTTCTGATCTCCAGTCATATTCTGGATGAGCTGTCAAGGCTGGTAACCCATTACGGATTTATCGATCATGGACATATGGTGAAGGAAATCAGTGCAGAGGAGCTGGAAGCGGCATGTGCAAAGAAGATTCGGGTAACAGTATCGGATATGACCGCTTTTTCAAAAGCGCTGGAGCATAAAAAAGCAGATTACAGAATCATTTCAGATTCTGAAGCAAATATTTTCAGTGATATTACGGTTTCTGAACTGGTCAGGTCTGCAGATTCTTTCGGCTGTCAGATTTTGATAATGAAAGAGCAGGATGAAAGTCTGGAAAGCTTTTATCTGAATCTGATTGGAGGTGCCGGCCATGTGTAATCTGATTTCTGCAAATATGAAAAGGATTTGGAAAACCCGTACTTTTCAGGTCAGTGCGGTCATTGTGGCTGGTCTGGCACTGTTTCAGATATTGATGAACTACCGGGATTATGTAGTGTATGAGGGAACTCCGTATTTTGACAACGCATTGTTTGCGATTGCGGCGGTGGCAGTATTTCCGCTGGCGGCATTTACCTCTCTTTATATAGGAACGGAATACAGTGACGGAACACTTCGGAATAAAATCGTAGTTGGACATGGAAGAGTGGCAATTTACATCTCAAACCTTATAACAATGTTGAGTGTTGGATGGCTGTTTCTGCTGATCTGGTCCGTTGCTTATCTGGTTCCGGGAGTTATGTTGATGGAGAGCGCAAACCCACCGGCTGTCTATCTCTGCATTTTGGAGGTATCGTTTGTGAACTGGCAGTTTTTTCCGCAATCTTTACATGGATATCCATGGTGCTCGGGAAAAAAGCAGGTTCTGCTATTGCGTGTATTATGCTCACACTTTTGTTTCTTGTAAGCGGAACGGTGATTCAGTCTACGTTGGATCAGGAAGAATACTATTCACCGGCATATCATGTGACAGAGTCCGGAGAAATCGAATATGACGGAGAGTTGGAACCAAATCCAAATTATCTGCCGGAGGGAAGCAGGGAAAGAGCTTTCTATGAGTTTCTTTTGGATTTCACACCAGGTGGGCAGATCATGCAGCTTAGTGCAATCCGGTTGGATAATATCAGCCACATGATGTTCTATGATATTGGATGGTTTGTGGTAATGACCGGAGCCGGTATCTTGATGTTCCGGCGAAAATCTCTGAAATAGAACAAAATTTCCATATGGAGGTGATTTATGAAACGAATTAGAATTATTGAGGATGATGATGCCATCCGGACGGAGCTTACCACTTTGCTCCTGACCAATGGCTATCTGCCGGTGGAGGAAGATCCCTGTGATCTGATCCTGATGGATGTGAATCTGCCGGGAGAGAACGGGTTTATTCTGTGCAGGAAATTAAGGCAGAGCTCCAATGTGCCGGTGATTTTTCTGACTGCGAGAGATACACCGGAGGATGAGCTGCTGGCTTTTGGGGTTGGCGGGGATGACTTTATACGAAAACCCTACAATTCTGCAGTTCTTCTGGCACGGATTGCCAGAACACTGAAAACTGCGGTAAACGATACATTAACAGTCAGAGGGCTGACCCTTGACCTTCCGGGAATGAGGGCTGTTTTTGGCGGTACTGCCGTGGAACTGACAAAAAACGAAGTCCGAATCTTAAGGTGCCTGATGCAAAAGGACGTTTGCACCAGGGATGAATTGATCGAAGACCTGTGGACAAACGGAATGTATATTGATGGAAATACGCTGTATGTGAACATTGGAAGACTTCGGGAAAAACTGGGACAGATTGGTGCGGCAGACTTCATTCGTACTGTACGGGGCGTGGGGTACCGCCTATGAGCTTTAGGGATTATATGCAGTCAAAGGCCATATCCCTTTGCATGGGAGGAATCGGTATCTTCTATCTGATATTGATCGTCTGGCTTTGCGGACTGCCGTTTTCACTGCTGTTCATCCTGTTGTTCAGCGGACTTTTGATTATTCTTCTCTGTATGGTGTTTTCGTGGAAACGGGCTGATCGGAGGCTTCGGATACTCAAAAGCGGGTTGAAAACCATGCAGGAAAAATATCTCATCGGGGAAACGCTTCCCCGTCCCCGGGACAGTGTGGAGCTTCAGTATTATTTGCTGATGCAGGAAATCTCCCGTTCTGCCATCGGTGCTGTGGAGCAGGCCAGAGAGGAAAAACAGGACTATTATGACTATGTGGAAAGCTGGGTTCATGAGATCAAAACACCTCTCACTGCCTGCTCCCTGATTCTGGCTAACGGGGGGAATCCGTCCAAACTCCGGAGAGAGCTTAAAAGGGCGGATAACCTGACAGAAACCATTCTGACCTATGCAAAGCTGCGGACGGTGGAAAAAGACACACAGATCAGTCTTGTTGATCTGCGTACCGTCTGCGATCAGGCGGTGCGGGAAGAGATGGAGCTTTTGATTAACGCCGGAATTGCGGTTTCTATTTCAGGCGAGGGTCATGTATATACCGATTCAAAACTTCTTATTTTTATTTTGAAACAGCTTCTGATCAACTGTGCAAAATACTGTCCCGATTGTCAGATTCACATAGAATTGGGAGAAAACTGTCTTTGCTTTAAGGATAACGGTCCGGGAATTTTGCCGCATGAATTGAACCGGGTAACAGAGCGTGGTTTTTCCGGAACAGAGGGAAGAAAGCAGAGTCAGAGTACCGGCATGGGACTTTACATTGTAAGCCAGCTTTGCCGGAGTCTGAATATCCAGATGGAGATTACTTCTTTGGAAGGTGATTTTTCCCGGTTTTCTTTCCGGTTTTTGGCACCAACCTTACAAAACTGTTAGATTGCAGACAGATAGTGTTAGAAAATTTTCCACTGTTATACAGTATGATGTCAGTGAAAGGTTGGTGGAATTATTATGAACACATTATTGGAAATTAAAAATGTTACAAAGTATTTTGGCAGCGGAGACGCAGTGTCAAAAGCATTAAATGGTGTAAGCTTTTCCATGGAAAAAGGAGAGTTTACGGCTATTATGGGTGCTTCCGGCTCCGGAAAAAGCACACTTCTGAACGTTGTTGCTACCATTGACCGTCCAAGCTCCGGAAGTATTTTGCTGGAAGGCAGGGATATTGCGGTCATGAGAGAGCAGGATCTGACTGCTTTTCGAAGAGATCGGCTCGGTTTTATCTTTCAGGAGTATAATCTGCTGGATACATTGACTGTCGGGGAAAATATTGTACTGCCGTTAAATTTGCGGAAATGTTCTGTCCGTGAGACTTCAAAGAGGCTGAAAAAGGCTGCCGCCTCCCTGGAGATTACGGATCAGCTGTCAAAGTTTCCAAGACAGCTCTCCGGCGGACAGAGACAGCGTGCCGCCTGTGCCAGAGCGCTGATTACGGAACCGGCACTCATTCTGGCAGATGAGCCAACCGGGGCGCTGGACAGTGGGAATTCCAGGAGTCTGATGAAAACCTTTTCTTTTATGAATCGGAGTCTTGGTTCTACGATCCTGATGGTGACCCACGATGCCATAGTTGGATCCTATGCCTCACGGGTACTGTTTTTGAAGGATGGCAGGATATGGAATGAGCTTCATCGCGGTGATCGCACTCGTCAGGCCATGTATCATGAGATTCTTAATACCATGGCGGTGCTGGGAGGTGAGTCGGATGTTCGTTAAACTGGCTGTCCGGAATGTGCGCCGACAGATTCAAAGCTATCTGATTTATTTTGTCACTGTGGCACTTAGCATCGCTTTGTTGTTTGCTGTTAATAATCTCAGCTACAGTGACCGGATTCAGACACTTTCCGAAATGTATACGGATATCCGGAGTATGTTTACGATGGTGACGGTATTGTCCTGTCTGGTGACGGCCTTGGTTCTCAGCTATGCCACAGGATTTATGCTGAAGCTTCGCCGCAGGGAGTTTGGGATGTATCTGACTCTGGGCATGACCCGGCAGAATATTCAGACACTCTTCGCCTGTGAGACAGGGCTGCTGACCGGCCTTGCACTGCTTGTCGGTATGGGGATGGGATTGATCATATTCCAATTGCTGGCAGCTTTATTTGCTTCCATACTGGAGATTCCCTTTCGGGTTTCTGCCTATTCCGTACAGGGGATTGTCCTGACTGTGACCATCAGTGTGGGTATGTTTTTGTTATCTGCTTTTGCATCCCTAAGGTACCTTAGGAAGGTTACTGTTTCGGAACTGCTGAAGGAGGAGACGGTACAGAAGAGCGAAAAACATCCGGTTCTCTGGTGTGCTTTATCAGCTGTGACTCTGACTGCCTTCGTCATTTGTCTGATCATTACCTACAAAAGCTTCATGGCTGCGTTCCATGCTCAGGATGGGGTGGAACTGCTTTTGTGGCTGGCCATTGACCTTGTCATGGTCTTTCTGACTCACTTTACCCTGTCCAGAACTCTGGCGGGAATGCTTTTACTGAATCAACGATTGAAAAATAACGGAATCAATACAGTGATTCTTCGGGAAATATCGGGAAAGATGACAGTCAATTCCCTGCTGATAGGCGCTTTGTCAACATTGCTCGTATTTGCCATTGTTATGTCCAATGTGGCATTCAGTGAGAAGGTCTATACAGATCTGACCATTGAAAAAGAATGCCCCTATGATGTAATAGGTTTGTTTGATCTATCTGAAGTGCATGGTATCTCCAGGGACGAGGGAAGGGAGATTGTGGAGAAGTACAGTCCCATTACTGCACAGCAGGATTTTTGTCTGTATACTTCAGGGGATACGACCCTTAGCAGCAGTATTTTAGGTTATGATGTTATGGAGTGGACAGATTTATACATGCCACTTGGCCAGTTTAATGCCCTGCTCACCGGATGCGGAAAGGAACCGGTGCAGCTTCAAAATGAGTATCTTTTGATTACCGATGTACAGGGAATCTGTGATGTGGATTTTTCACAAAAACCTGTGACCCTGAATGGTCAGACCTATACATGGGGCGGCAGCAGTATGGCATACCCGGATTTTACAAGACGGTTGATGATGTATTTCGTAGTCCCGGATGAGGCGGTAGAAACGATGGCTGTGGCATATGAGGGTGAAGCTTACACGCTGGAAAACCATCGTCCGGATGCAGAAAAACTGGTGGATGAATTGATATATACTACGAAAACAGAGGAAGGAGCAGAGGAGCGCAGCGATTATGTGGTTCAGGAATATCTGCGCCTTTACAATAAGGCAAATGCAGGAACATTGATCATAGGATCTTTATATGTTTCCACTGTGTTTGTCTGCATGGTACTGGCAATTCTGGCTGTGAAAACGCTTTCCACTCTGGAGAGTGAGCGCAGAAGATTTGCAATTCTTTATCGGCTGGGGGTGGATACAGGGATGCAGAAGTCTGCATTGCGAAAGCAGATCGGAGCGTTTTTCCTGATGCCTTTTGCGTTTCCGCTTCTGATGACTATTCCTGTGGGGATTATTTTCGGAAAGGTCTATGAGATCTGGAATCTTTCCGGCTTAAGCGGAGGAAAAGCCATGGAGACAGCCGTGGTGATTTCAGCTGCAGTTTCGGGTATCTATGTCCTTTATTATATTATTACCTGTCGGATTGCCTGTGACTATGTGGTCTGCTATGGCAGTGAGAATAATTATTAGCAACCGCCCACAAGGTGTTGTCGAAATGAAACACTGCAATTACAAAAATGTGTTGTCTGTAATTAATTTCAATGCTATGATGAATGTAGTAGGGAGGTGTTTCACATGCCAATGCTTAAAGAGGATTTTGTTAAAACGGAAAAAATCAATGGAGTAATATATAATATGTCTCCGTCACCAAGTTATCAACACGGTGTAGTGAATGGTAATATTTATTCGGTTATCAAGAATGGATTGAAAGGTTCTTTATGTCTGCCATTCATGGAAAATTTAGATTATAAGTATCATCCGGAAATAACGGATGATTATGTGATTCCGGATGTGATGATTGTATGTGACCGGAAACATTTAAAAGGCGGCTCTTACACCGGAACACCCAGATTCATTGTAGAAACTCTTAGTCCTGCCACCGCACTGAAAGATAAAACAGTAAAAAAAGAAATCTATCAAAAGGCAGGAGTGGAGGAATACTGGATTGTATCACCAAAAGAACGAGGAATCGAGATATATTATCTTGAAAATGGAGAGTATATCCTGACATACAGCTATATTCTTCAGGATGATAAAGAAGAAGGGCACTATAACTCAGATACAGTGATAACTTTGAAAGAATTCCCGAATATTTCTATGACTTTGGAAGAAATATTTGAAAATGTGGAATGATATCAATGGACAAAATAAATGGAACTGAAATGGAATAAGACAGCATTGACTGCATTGATGCAGATAAAGGAAAAAATTATCCGGAATCTCTTTTCAAATATAGTGGAAAGGTTCTGCTTATAAAATTAACTTTTTGATTATGAGCTTTCTTCAAGGCGCTGCCACGTACGCGATCTCCGTTATTCTATTGTAGAATAGCGGAGATTTTTTTGATTATAAGATAAAATATATCAAAAAAAGAGTATGAAGACAAAAAGCTGATCCTGGAATTCGAGAGTGTATACCATAATGCAGAGGTTTACGTAAATGGTGAGAAAGCAGTTTTTCGTCCGTATGGATATACAAATTTTTATGTGACGCTGAATGGTCTTATCAAATCCGGTGAAGAAAATGAAATCCGGGTTATCGCAAGAAATTCTGATCAGCCTAACAGCCGTTGGTATCCCGGAACCGGAATCTACCGTCCGGTCTTTCTGCGGGTGGGAGACGAAAAGCATATTCCGGTGAATGGAGTGCGGGTTCGCACAATCAGTTTCTGTCCTGCTGTGGTTGAAGCAACGGTAAAAACCACAGGGGATGGTATTGTGAAGGCAGAAATCTGTGATGGAGAAAAAGTGGTGATTGCGCAAAAAGCGCAGGCAGTAAATCAGACGGCAGTGTTTCGTCTTGAAGTGCCGGATGCAAAGCTTTGGAGCTGTGAGCATCCCAATCTTTATTCCTGCCGGGCAATAAACGGAAAGCGTGTAATTCTCCGGGGAGCCTGTATTCATCATGATAATGGTCTTCTGGGGGCGTGTGCATTTCCGGAGGCGGAGGAGCGCAAGGTGCGTATCCTGAAAGAAAACGGTTACAATGCCCTTCGTTCTGCGCATTATCCCTGCTCAAAGGCAATGCTGGATGCCTGTGACCGTCTGGGAATGCTGATGATGGACGAGTATGTGGATGTGTGGTACATCCATAAAACGGAGCACGATTATGCGGACTACATGACAGACTGGTGGCAGCAGGATCTAAAAGATATGGTGGAAAAAGATTATAATCATCCCTGCGTAATCATGTACTCTACAGGAAATGAAGTATCGGAGACTGCTCAGAAAAAGGGAATTGCCCTTACCAAAGCTATGACAGATTACATAAACGATCTGGATGGAACACGTCCGGTTACCTGTGGCAACAACATCTTTTTTAATTTTTTGAGTTCTATAGGCCTGGGCGTTTACAGCGATGACAAGGCAAAGAAAAACGCGGAAGCTGCGAAGAAGGCTGCGGAAGCCGCGGCAAAAAAAGCAGAAAAAGGAAACAGTAAAAAGAAGAAAAAACCGGTGGGAAGTGAGACGTTTTGTAAGGATGCTTATGCGTTTTACGAACTGGCAAAGGATCATCCTGGTATTATCGGTGATTTTGTATGGGCAGGCATGGATTATATCGGGGAAGTCGGAGAAGGCTGTGCCGAATACAGCGATTATAATTTTGGAGGGGAAAAGCCTGCCACTCGTATGACGGGAGGAAACGGCAGAATCGATCTTTTGGGTAAGTCGCGTGCAGAGGCTGCACAGGAATGAAAGCCACTGTGGAGGTTTATGCAAGAGCCTCTTATGTCGAATTGTTTTTAAATGGAAAGAGTGCAGGTAAAAAGAAGATGCCTAAGAAGAACTGCCGAATCGTTTTTGAGATTCCCTATGAGGACGGAGAGATTACAGCAGTATCCTATGACGAATCCGGAAATCCTGTCGGACGTAAGACCATGCGTACAGCCGGAACAGAGACGGTTCTTCAGGTAAAACCTGAAACGGATTTTGCAAAACCGGAGGGACTGGTATTTATTCCGCTTACGTATACAGATGAAAATGGAATCTGGAAACCTATGGAGAAACACCGTTTGTCTGTAAAAGTGGAAAACGGGACTCTGGCAGGCCTGGGAAGTGCCAATGCTTATGCAGAGGGGAATTATACGGATGATCATACCGTCACTTATTATGGGGAGGCAATGGCAATTGTACGTGCGGGAAATGCAGGAAGTGTAAGGGTTACGGTGAAAGATGAGAGCAGAAAATATTCTGTGGAAATTCCGGTGAGAGAATGAAAGGAGAAATTATGAATAAGAAACGGGCTGAGGCCGTGGTTTTGGGAATGGTTATGACGATTGCTTCGATACCGACCGGCGTATTTGCAGAGACAGAGGGATTGGAACCGGCAATTGTGAATCTGAAGACAGAAGATATGATAAATCCTTTGGGAATTGATGAGGCCAGGCCGGCTTTTTCCTGGCAGATGCAGTCGGAAGTTATAGGAGCTGCCCAGAAGTCCTATGAGATTTTGGTTACGGATGAGGCGGGGACTGTGGTATGGGATTCCGGACAGGTTGAGAGCAGTATTTCCCATGAGATTCTCTATGAAGGGGAAGAATTGAAGCCGGTTACGGAATATTCCTGGAAAGTAACCGTTACAGATAATGAGGGGAACTCTCTGAAATCAGAAACGGCAACACTTGAAACTTATGTGAGAATCGAACTGGATATTTCGGATGTGGAGGGAGCCGGGGCAAAAATCAGTGCCTGCAGAGTGGGCTATACAGCAGTGGATTCTGCAGATACACCGGTATTTGTCATCGAGGAAGACGAAGGATTAAATGAACTCATTACTTCATCAAATAAAAACGAAGCCCACCAGATTGCGATAAATGTGAGCGGCAGCACCATTGTTGTCAGTGTAGACGGGGAGGCTGTCGGCGACAAATCTGCAATTAATCCGCTGGGTGACAGCAGCAGTTATAATTCTTTTCCAAATCTTAATTCCATAGGATTTGCATCAAAACTTATGGTGGAAAACTACCGTGCTGCCATGGTAACGGACTTTTATACTATGAAAGAAGGGGAAAACATTTTTGCTCCGGATCTGACTTTCCACGGCTATCGCTATATTGAAATCAGCGGTCTGGGGGCAGAGCTTCCGGCAGAATGTATCCGGATGCAGGTGCTTTCTTCATTGGATGCCACAGGAACTTATGAATCCTCTAATGAGCTTACCAATCAGCTTTATCAAAATATTGTAAATTCCACAACAAGCAATTACATTTCTATTCCTACAGACTGTCCTCAGAGAAATGAACGTATGGGCTGGACCGGAGATGCGCAGATATTTGCCCTGACAGGCTCTTATGTGGCAGATACCTACAATTTCCTGGATGTGTGGATGGACAGTGTCCGCGCAGACTGTGGTGAAACAGGCATGTCTGCACAGTTTACACCGGCATTTATCCAGTATGCTCCGGAAGATGAAGCCATTGAGCATAAGGGACAGAGCTTTGGCATTACATGGAACTCCCTTGTTGTGACGATTCCTTATAATCTGTATATGCAGACAGGAAGAAAAGAGATTCTTGAAGAAAACAAAGAGAATATTTATGCGTATGTGGATACTCTGGCATCAACACCTCTGACTTACAAGAATGCAGAGGGTGAAAAACTTGAGGAGCCCGGACTTACAGGGGAAGTGGGGATGCTTGCGGATCATCTGGCGAGAGTGGTGACAGACAGCACGTTGCTTGGAAATGCGCTTTATATTAACTGTCTGAATCAGGCGGCAGAAATTGCGGACATTATGGGCGATACAGATAAAGCAGAGACATACAGGGAGATTTCATACACTGCAAAAGAGACCTGGAACAAAATGTTTATCGATCCTCAAACAGGCAAGACGAAAAATACAAAAGGTGAGATTCAGGATACACAGGCATCGTATGCGACACCTCTGCGATTTGGCGCGATCAGCGATGAGAATATGGAAAAGGTTCTTGCAAATTATGAGGCTTCCATTGCAGAAGCTTCAGGGGAAGATACCGAAGGGGATGCGATTGTTCCTTATACCCTTACCACAGGATTCAATGCCACAGGAAATTTTCTCAATGCACTTTCTGACAACGGTATGAATGATACAGCTTACCGCTTGTTTGAAGCTGTTGATTACGCTTCCTGGCTGTATCCGGTAACGCAGGGAGCCACCAGTATCTGGGAGCGCTGGAACTCTTATACAGAGGAGAAAGCCTTCGGCGGAAACAATTCTATGAATTCTTTTAACCATTACTCATTCGGAGCAGTGGGAGAATGGATGATGGGATATCAGTTGGGTATCAAAGCAGATAAAGATCAGCCGGGATATCAGTACTTTATTTTGCAGCCTACAGTGGGAGAAACTTTTACACAGGTAAAGGGAAGCTATGACAGTGCATATGGAACCATTGCAAGCGGATGGACAGCGGCTGACGGAAGGATGACTTCTTATGATGTGACTGTTCCTGCCAATACCACTGCAACACTGTATCTGCCGGCAGAAGGTGAAGTGACCGTGTGTGATGGCGTGACAGCAGTCGGTATGACAGAGCATAACGGAATTCAGACACAGCAGATGGAACTTGTGGCCGGAACATATCACTTTGAGATGAATGAAGGCGAAATTACGGTGTGTTTGCTGCCGGTTTCAGATCAGAACGGGGTGTAAAATGAAAAAAATACAGTTTAGCAGAAGAAAAGAGCTGGAGATCGGGGTATGCAAATGGTCGCATAAAGTTTTATAAAGGAAGCCAGGGAAAACTGTTCCCATCATAGATAAAAATCGTTGATTTCCTTACCTGTAAGTAGTATATTTAAAATAGTAGCAAAGACCGAAGAAGTTCTAAAAGTAAAGATGAACAGGGGGAATATGTATATGCATGCAGTTTTTGATGACAGTTTAATCACAGGTAACAAGATCATCGATGGACATCATCAGGAGTTAATTGACAAAATTAATAAACTGATTACCTGCTGTGAAGCAGGCAGCGGAAAAGAAGAAGCAAAGAAAATGCTGGATTATCTGGCAGATTACACAGAGTTTCATTTTACAGCGGAAGAAAAACTGCAGGAGGAAGTCGGATATCCGGGCCTTGCAGAACATAAGGTAAAACATGAGGATTTTAAGAAAACAGTTGCCATGCTTTATGAAATGCTGGAAAAAGAAGGTCCTACAGATGTGTTCACAGAAGCCGTGAATGAGCAGGTGACAAAATGGCTTTATGATCATATTAAAGCATTTGACTGTTCTGTAGCTACATATATGAATATCAGTAACATTGCAGAATTGATTTAATGAGCTGACATTTTGATTTTATGTTAAGCACACAGGTATGATTCAAATTAATGGAATTGAATAAAGATAAGAGGGCATCTGGCAATTAACCGGATGTCCTTTTTGTTTAAAAGAACTATTTTTTACTTCACACCAATTTATGGAGATTACCTGTCGGATTGCCTGTGACCATATGGTCTGCTATGGCAGTGAAAAATAAATAATTTGGAAAACTGCGGATATTCGTATATAATATATTCTGTAATGCCATATCAAAAAGAATGTTGATTAAAACAAGGTAAATTACTATGAAAAAGCTGAATCTGAAAAAAAACAGTAAATTTATTTATGTTTTTCTCGCCGTGTTTACAGCGGCAGTGTTTCGGCAGATCGGTTTTTTGGTAAATGAAATGTTTGACCAGTTTTTGATTATTCTTCGTGCTTCTATTTATATTGGACTTTTTGCGACATGGGGTATCTCCGTCCGTGATCGAATTATTCAGCCACAGGTGCGCCGCTATCTTACCGCTGTTTCTGCGCTGATGGTATTTTGGATAACAGTTAGGACAATACGATATTCATTGGAAGAATGCCTATGGGTAATTCGTCATCTATGGTATCTGTATTATCTTCCAATGCTGTTTATTCCGCTTCTGGCGATGTTCATCGCGCTGTCATTGGGAAAGCCGGAGGGCTTTCGACTCCCGAAATGGGTAAGGCTTCTTTACATACCTACCGTAACACTGTTGCTGATGGTGCTGACAAATGACCTGCATCAGTTTGTATTCGTCTTTCCTGCAGATGCGGTCGTATGGGGAAATGATTACAGCTATGCGGCGGGCTATTTTATGGCAGTCGGCTGGATGATATTCTGTACCGTGACAGCGCTTGTCACCATGCTGATCAAATGTCGCATTCCGTACAGCCGGGCTGTCTTGATGCTGCCGTTTATCCCAGCCATGGCGGCGTTGATTTATGCTGTGTGTTTGTTCTTTCGTTTACCATGGCTGATAGCGATTGCCGGAGATATGACCGTTGTATTCTGCCTGTTTATCGCAGCTATACTGGAAAGCTGTATCGCGTGTAGCTTGATTCAGAGCAATACCGGATATGAAGAGCTTTTTATGGTCAGCAGGCTGGGCGCACAGATTACGAATCAGGAAAACACTGTCTGCCTTTCCAGCTCCAATGCCAGAGAGCTAACGGAAGAACAGAGAATGAGTGCCAGAGTACAGCCTGTTCTGGCGGATCAGACAACTCTTGTCAGGAGTCAGCCGATTCAGTTCGGCCATGTACTGTGGCAGGTGGACATTGCTGGAATTACTGAAGCCATTGAGCAAATTGAGGAGAATTGCCGTGACCTTGCGGAGAGCAATCGTATCCGGCAGAAAAATCTGGAAACAAGGAAAAAAATCCTTGCGCTCCAGGAAAAAAACCGGATAAGTGACATGCTTCACAGGGAAACAGCCCGGCAGATTGACCTGATCAGTCGGATGCTGTCGCAGTATGATACGGAGACGGATGACAGGAAATGCCGCAGGCTTCTTGCAGGTGCGGCAGTTGCAGGTGCCTATATAAAAAGGTATGGCAATCTGCTGCTAATCGGCGAGCGTACAGAAACAGTGGATATACGTGATCTGTCAAGGTGCTTTGATGAATCCTTTGTTAATCTGGAATTGCTTGGCGTGAATTGCCTCCATATACTGCCATCGGGGATTTCCCTGGTGATGAAGGATGTGCTTAAGGTGTATAGCAGTTTTGAAACGGCAGTGGAAGCCAGTCTCAGCGACCTTCAATGTGTGTGGATCAATTGCCGGGAAAGCAGGGAAGAGAATATTATGAATATGGAATTTGTCTGTGACACTGATCTTTCTCATCTGGCGTCAATGGCGAATGCGTTTTCCTTCGAGGATGGAGTATACCGTTTTTCGTTCAAACTGCAGAAAGGCGGTGAAGAAAATGAATGTTAGGAAAATTACCGAACGGCTTAAAGATAAACGTGAACTGCGTGCTGCAATCAAAGAAGCATTGGATACGCTTCCTTCTGCTGTATGTTATTTTACTTCCGCAGGTACTGTAAAGCTGTGTAATGCGGCCATGAATGAACTTTTCAGAAAAATTACCCAGTGCGATCTTCAAAGTCATGCAGAATTGAAGGAAGCGCTGGAGAGCTGTGATAAGATCAACGGAATCATACGTGATGGAAATGTGTTTTTTTTTCCGGATGGGAAGGCATGGCAGTATTCTGAGAATGAAGTTACAACTTCTGACGGTAAGGTTTATACGGAGGCGGTGTTCAGTGATGTGACTGAACTGTATGAAAAGCGGCAGGAACTGCATCGGCAGTCAGGGGAACTGAAAAAAATGTACAGGGAACTGAAAACCCTGTCAGAGAATGTGCAGGAAATGGCAAGAGAACAGGAAATTCTCAATATGAAATCACGGCTGCACGATCAGATGAACATGGGCGTTGTTGCGATACGAAAGATGCTGCGCCAGAACACCACTTCTGAGGAAAATGCTGCCGCTGTCATGCAGTTTCGCCGTGCCATTCAGGTCTTGCAGAAGGAAAATGCCTATCCGCAGGACGATGTGGCAGAATTTATCCGGGATGCGGCGGTATCAGGAATTCAAGTTAAAATCACAGGGGATCTGCCGGAAACGGAAGAAACACTGCATTTACTTTTGCCGGTCATGCGCGAAGCCTGTGTCAATGCCGCCCGTCATGCTGATGCTGCAATACTGCATGTGGATGCAGAACAGACCCCGGATGCATTTACCCTGCGTATGACCAATGACGGAAAACAGCCAGAAAAGGAAATCACACCCCAGGGAGGCCTTGTTGATCTTTGCAAAATAATTACGGAAGCAGGCGGCAGGATGGAGTTTAGTTCTCAGCCTGTATTTGAACTGACAGTGACTTTGCCGGTTTGTAAAAAGAAAACGAAACAGGAGGTACCGGTATGACAAAGGTGCTTGTCATCGACGATCAGCGGATCGCCAGAGAATATATGGAGAATATAGTGAAAAATGGCGGGGATTATGAGCTTGTGGGGAGTCTGTCCAGGGCAGATCTTGCTGAAACTGTTTGTCGCAGGAGTAAAGTGGATCTGGTGCTTATGGATGTCTGTACCCATGGGAAAAAAGATGGCATTTACGCAGCTGCCGAGCTGCGCAGGTTGTTTCCAAAGCTGAAAATTATTATTGTTACCTCTATGGTTGAAGAAAATTATATCAAGCGGGCCAGAGAAGCAAGGGTAGACAGTTTTTGGTATAAAGAGGTCAGCCCGGAGAAGTTGATTACTGTCATGGATGCCACTATGCAGGGCAGGCAGATGTGGCCCGATGAAACGCCTGCTGTAAAGCTTGGCATTACCACCAGCAATGATTTCACGGAAACGGAAATCAAGGTTCTGCGTCTGGTCTGTGAGGGGCTGGAATACAGCGAGATTGCAGAAAAGTTAAACTATACTAAGGATAATGTAAAGTATCATATCCGCAGTATTCTTCAAAAAACGGGCTATTCCAACAAGACACAGCTTGCGATTGCCGTAACTGGCAAACGCTTTATTATTCCGAAGCTTTTTAATGAGCAGGACGGTTTACAAGAAAACCACATCGTTTTATAACATAATTTCGCTGAAAATCCCGGTTTCAGGTTTGAAACTGGGATTTTTCTTTTTGCAGAAGCTGTAGATTTACCCTTATGGGTAGGGAAAAGAAAAAGATGTTCCTGTATAATAAATAAATAATACATGCCGGAATCAGAGCCGGACACAAATCAAAAATTTCGGAGGTGAGGATATTGCGGAGAGTTGTGATTGATATGCAGAATATCCTGTTTGCAGATGCGGTAGCCGAAGCGCTTCGCAGATTTGATTCTGATTTTGAACCAATTATGAGCGAACGCCCGGATAAAACCCTTTTACTATGTGAAGTTTTGCTGGCAAACGTTTTGATTATGGAAGTTACCGCATATACACCGTGGAAGCTGGAGGAACGGATGAAGATACGTGACGAGTTGAGAGAACGTAATCCAGATTGCAAAATTGTGCTGGTAGTCGATGAGAATACAGATAAACAGTTGGCGGATCAGGTTCGACAGGCAAAGAAAGACGGTCTGGTTGACAATTTCATCTATGGATCAGTTTCGTCCAGCTATCTGTCGGCGGTCATTGATGCGTTGTAGCAATCATAGCTGCAGATACGTTGGAATGAAGGACAAGCGATGAAAGGAGAGAGGCATATGGAAAATCGGAATCCGCTACGGGTATACTGTAAGAACTGTGGTGCTCCGGCAGGATTTGATATCCTGCATCAGACTTATCGATGTCCTTCCTGCGGAGAAATAACCGGAATACAGGAAGCAAAGAAGTCCGTATTCCAGTGGCGTGAACTTCAGAAGAAGAATACTGAGGCACATTTTGTCGGACAGCAGCTGGAAGAGCACGACTGTCCTTCTTGTGGAGCACGTCTCGTATTTAAACCGGGGGAAGCATCGGAAACCTGTGATTTTTGCGGAAGCAGGCTGGTTCGCAGGGAATTGTCAGATCCGGGACAAATGCCTGAGCTGATCATCCCGTTTTTTATTACCCCGGAGGAAGCAAGAAAAAGACTGCTGGACTGGGGACACAGCCATGAGGATACTCCAGAAGGAAGAAGTATTGTATCAAATATGAACCGGTTCCATGGATGTTACCTGCCCTATCAGATTGTTCGCGGTCCGGTCTTCGGGAGGGTTACCCGTGAAGGAAGCACCCGAAAATATCAGTGTGCAGGCTATCTGAAGGGAACGGCTGTCAATACGTCCAGCCAGCTTGACAATCTGGTGCTGAATGAGATGGAGCCCTTTGACTGGGCTGCTGCGCGTCCCTTTGAATATGGGTATGTTGCCGGGCAGAATGTAATGCTCTCCGATATTTCCGATGCACAGACCGATGTACGGATTCGTAAGGAGGCTGCCGGAGATTTTCTGCCGGAGGTGGAAAGAGTCATGCAGACCTCCGGCGTAAAAGTGGAGACAGAAACCGACAATATGTACGCACTTTCAGCACTTCTGCCTGTCTATTTTATCAAATCGGGAAAGTTGACAGCTGTTATGAACGGACAGACAGGGAGGATCGCAGTATCAAAAGAGAGAAAGAAGGAAACCAGGCCCTGGATATGGGAACCGTTACTGTATACGATCATTGCCACGCTGGCAGCGGGAATCTTCTTTCGCTTTAAGCCTGCTCCTTTGTCTCTTGCAGGATTTGTGTTCGCCTGTCTCTTTTTCACCATAATGGGGGAGGGCAGAAACTCTCTGGTTCGAAGAATTATGTTTCGTACTCAGACGTCAAAAGCAAGGCGGGAAAACGATGAGCTGAAGATTGACGAGAAGAAGGATATCCTGAAGAATCCTTATGATAATACGCCAGTCTTTTATGAAAAAAACAGGGAAGGGAAGCTGGTTCCGGTGAAGATCCGATTCTACAGCCTTGGAAGATGGTTTTCCATCCTGAAAAATATTTTTCTTATGGTTTTTTTACCAGGAATCCTGGCGGCTTTCATCCGATGGATAGAATTGAATCCCGGAGAAGCATTCTGGGATGGATATCAGCCTCAAAACGGTGCTGCATGGTATGTACTGACAGGACTTCTTGCTCTTGTTTATCTGGCAAAAGGAGTACGAAGAGATGTCTACGATCATCCGATCTTGTATGAAATACAGCAGCATGGGCGTATACGCCGGACGGGCAGACGTGCGGATCGTAAGATTGGAATTCTGAGTATGTTCTGCATCGGAAAGAAAACGATGGAAAGAAGCTTACGTTGTTTCGGATGATCAGGTCACTGGGCGGAATTGGTATTTTTCTGACAGTGATGGTTTTTATCATATTGTTTGGCAGCACAGCTGCAATTTTGATTTAACATTTCAGAAGAAGTCCCCCGCTTCAAGTGCGCAGAGCGCAAAGCGATGGGAAATAAACTATTTTCAGTAGCGGTTGACAATCCCCTTCTGAAATGTTAAGCCTCCGGCGGATTGCAGAGATGCGCATTAGAAATTTGTCATGCTAACGCATGACGCGCATCTCGCAGCAAGAACGCCGAGGCGTTCTTGAATGATATTGTTTTACAGAAGGAGTCAGGGATGGCAAAAAAAGGAAAAAGAAAGAAATTTGAGGTGGACGGCATGACTTATTCCGGCAGCGAAACCTACTACACGTATGATGATGAGATCAGGCTTGGAGACATCATGGAAATAGAGGTGTATCAGACCAGCAAGGGAGACTACAAAATTCCGGAGATTACAAACGGAATATCTCATGCTCTTACGAAAATCTTTTGCTATGTGTCACTGGCGGTTGGTATTCTGATTGTGTTGGCGCAGACGGTTGTGCTTGTAAAAAAATAAAAAAGGAGGAAGGAAATATGGGACTATTTGGAAAGATGTTTGAGAAAAAGGAATGTGATGTATGCGGCGGTGAAATCGGTATTCTTGGGAACCGTAAGCTGGAAGACGGAAATTTATGTAAGGAATGTGCAAAGAAGCTTTCGCCATGGTTTGAAGAACGCAGGCGCAGTACCGTTGAAAACATTAAAAAACAGCTCGCATACAGAGAGGCAAATAAGGAAAAGGTTCAGGCATTTCAGGTGACCAGAGAATTTGCCGGAGACAGCTATCATGTTTACGTGGATGATACGAAGAGACAGTTTACGGTAACCACACGTTTCAGTGTGGAAAACAATCCGGACATTGTGGATCTGGCCCAGGTGTCATCCTGCAGACTGCATATTGAACAGAACCGGACGGAAGAACAGTATCGGGACAGTGAAGGACAGATGCAGGATTATAATCCTCCGCGCTATAAATATTCCTATGATTATTCCATTAAGCTGGGAATCAATTCTCCGTGGTTCGATGATATGGACTTCAGGCTGAACTCATTTTCTGTAGAGGATCATGACCGTATGAAGATGATGGATATGGAGAATCTGGGCAATCAGATCGTGGCAGCACTCACAGGAATGCAGGGAGGTTACGGCCAGGCGATGGCCGGAATGCAGGGAGGTTATAACCAGGCGATGGCCGGAATGCAGGGAAACACAATGTATGGCCAGCAAAGTATGCAGAATCAGTTAAGTGTCCGCTGTGACAAATGTGGATGGGTTCCTGAGAATCCCACACAAATTCCAAAATTCTGTCCGGAATGCGGAGATCCCATTGATGGAAATGATTATGGGAGATGAAATGGACAGAAACAGAATTTATGAGGAGAGAACAGTATGAAGAAACGATTATTAATATCGATCATTTTTTTGATTGCAATGCTTTATGTGCCGGTCATGGCGGAAGACGAATCTGTGTGGATTTTTGATGCGGAAAATTACACGTTGGATGACTATACAGGTGCAGGCGGAGATGTGGTGGTGCCGGATAACATTCAGGGATACCCGGTTCAAATCATAGGAACCAGCGCTTTTGCAGAAGCTGCTGATGTCACATCTCTGACCTTTCCGGAAACGGTGAAGATGATGGAAGGTTCCGTGGGATCATGGTGTGATTCGCTTAGCGATATTTCTTTTCCCCAGAGCCTTCTGGTAATCGGGGATGGTTGTTTTTCCAGTGAAGCGAAACTGGAACAGGTGACGATTCCTTCACAGGTATGCTACATTGGTTCCAACACCTTTTATTTCTGTTCCAATCTGAAATCAATCACGTTTGAAGGGAAATGCCCTGTAATCGGACAGTGGGCGTTTACAGAAATCTCGCCGGACGCAGTGATTTATGTACCGGATGATCAGCTGGAGTCCTATATCAGTGCATTGGAAAATGCAGGATGTACAGCTTCTGTTCAGCCAAGTGGTCAGAATGCGGCAGCAAGAGAGCTGGTTCCTGATCTGGAAAATCTTGTATTTGACGCTGCAAGCGGAACGATTACCGGATATACAGGATACAGCACAAGACTGGATATTCCGGAAACCATCAACGGAGTACAGGTAACGGCTGTGGGCAATCAGGTGTTCCAGGGAAACCGTTTCCTCAGTTATCTGACGCTTCCGGAAGGTCTGATATCCATTGGAAATGAAGCGTTTATGGATGTGACAACTCTGTTTCATGTGGAGTTTCCTTCTACCCTGAAGACGATTGGTGACAAAGCGTTTTGCCGTTCTTACCGTGGAGCGATCATGGAATTGCCGGAAGGCCTGGAATCAATCGGTGCTGAAGCTTTTGTGTATGCAGGCGTACAGGGCTCCCTGCATTTGCCGGAAGGCCTGAAAACCATTGGGGACAGTGCCTTTTTACAGTGGTGGATTCAGGAGCTTTATGTGCCGTCTTCAGTGGAAAAAATCGGAAGCCGTGCGTTTGCGGATTCCGGCAGCCTTACGTATCTGGCATTTGATTTCCATGAGATGATCGACCTTGCTTCGGACGCTTTTTCCGGGTGTCCGGCTGCAGATTTGGACCTTCCGTGGGACAGCAGTGTGGAAAATCAGGAAGCCTATAAAGCGGTGATGGCAGAGCAGTGTCCTGACTGTACGGTATGGATCAACAATCCAATCAGCGGCGGCGTAGCGGAGTATCCGGATAACTCGGATCCCGGTATTGCTTTCACGGAAAACGTGTGGACATCTTACAGCGGAGATACACCGGATCTGACAATCTGGACAGATTATGACGGTTATAATGTGACTGCCCTTGGAGACGGGCTGTTTAAGGGCTGCCAGACGATACGCAGCTTTTATCCGCATCACTGTGGCTGGTTTACAACAATCGGAAATGAAGCCTTTGCCGACAGTACACTGGAATATATTGAAATGTTCGGTTCCATTACGACCATCGGAGACGGTGCGTTCAGGAATTGTGTGAACCTGAAGGAGATGTCGCTTCCTGACTCTGTGACTTCCATTGGGGCGGGTGCGTTCCAGAATTGTGCGAATATCACGGAACTGACGATTCCTGCATCTGTGACCTCTATCGGAGCAGGAGCGTTTGAGGGATGTCAGGGCCTGGAAAAAGTAACGATCCTTTGCGATGCATCCCTTCTGGGAGAGGGTGCTTTTGCGGGATGCGCAAATCTGACAGAAGCTGCGGTTGTGAAAGGGGCAATCCCGGCGAACTGCTTCGCAGACAGCGCAGTGACCACTCTGGCACTTGGAGAAGAGGTTACAGCAGTAGGAGACCGTGCATTTACAGGCACCGGAATCAGCGAGCTTGTGATCCCGGCAAATATGGAAACCAATGCAGCGGCCTTCGAAGGTCTTTCTACAGAAGGATTCCGAATGAGTGATCTTGCTTCGGATGAACAGCTTGCGGCATGGAATGAAGCATTGCAGACACCATGGTATTGTCCGATGGTACGAAAGAGCGAAAAGAGCAGTTTTGTAAAGATGCCGTTTGTACCGTCTCCGGAAGAAGATTTTGAATTTGATGAAACAACAGGAACGATTACCTGGTATACAGGAAATGACGTGGATGTGGTAATTCCTCGTTCCATCGGCGGAGTGGATGTAAAAATCATCGGCATGAATGCGTTTGACCGAGCAGCAGATTATACAAATACAGAAATGGAAACCAATGAGACAGAATGGCTGCATCTGCGTTCCGTTGTGATTCCGGAAACCGTGACAGCGATTGAAGATGGTGCATTCGAATACTGCCAGCAGCTGGAGATTGTTGTATGCTACGGACCTCTGGATACTGCCGGAAGGGGAACCTTCATGACCTGCCGTTCACTGAAGGATGTGATCTTTGTAAACGGTGTGAAGAAGATGGATAACTACCTCTTCAATGGATGTGAAGCTCTGAAAAATGTATGGTATAAAGGACAAATGGATTATGTAGGAGAAGACACCTTCCGGGGCTGCGCTGTGGAATCTCTTGTGATCAATGCAAAAGAGATTTTCGGTACGGCGTTCAGAGAATGTACCGGTCTGAAGGAAATCCACCTGCGTGACGGCGTGGAATCCCTCTGCAAAGGCGCATTTATGGGATGTACTTCCCTTGATAGGATCTGCTTTGAATTCACTAATCCAGGTGTTCTGGATACGGGTGATGTTTACTCCGGTGAATGCGGACCGGATGCAAAACTCATTCTTCCCGCTTCGGCTACGGATGAGGAAGCTGCAGAGTTTTATAATATTCTGAAGAAAGGAAACCTGGGTCCGATCGCAGATGAAAGTCATGTGGTTCGGGAAGACTGCACCACACCGGATCCGGAAGAACCGGATGTAAAGGAACTGATGGCTTCCTACGATACGGAATATGATATCTTTTGAAAATGGCAAAAATATGTTGTCTGTAATTAATTTCGATGCTATGATGAATCTGGTAGGGAGGTGTTTCACATGTCAATGCTAAAAGAGAATTTTGTTAAAACGGAAAATTTAGATTATAAATATCATCCGGAAATAACGGATGATTATGTGATTCCGGATGTGATGATTGTATGTGATGATTGTATGTGATAGGAAACACCTAAAAGGCGGCTCCTACACCGGAACACCCAGATTTATTGTTGAAACTCTTAGTCCTGCCACTGCACTGAAAGATAAAACAGTAAAAAGAGAAATAAATGTGGAATGATAACACAGATATGCTGCCTATGGTTACCCGCCTTCATTAGAAGATACCGTTAAAGAGATGGATTGTACACTAAATGATAAACGTGATTGGATGACAGGAGTATAAGCAAGGACAGAGCCTGATTTTCACAGGTTCTGTCTTTGCTCTTATGCACGTCTGAGGACATTTTTTTGTCAATTGTTCTGTTAAAGTACATGTTTTTCAATAGCACATTGGTGTTCTTTGGTTTTTTTATCATAATTAATCCCAACAAGAAGAATATTTCCGGTATACTGGACTAAAGAAGCTGGATATTTTTTATCCTTTATCTGCCGGATTGCTGTGGATACGTTTTTGTTCCACTTCAATTCTACCAATAATGCCGGATATTCTTCTGTATATTCTGGTTTGGGCAGATAAACAAAATCTGCAAAACCTCTGCCGGCAGGAATTTCTCTAACTGGTTTGAAATAGTATTGCATTGAACTTAAATATGCGATTGTCAGTACACTGCTCAGGGAATTTTCATCATGATATTCAATTACAGAAGCATAGTCCCTGTGTATTTTTTCAATTCCTGCTGCAACCATCTTTGTATCCATGTCTAATGTGGCATCCAGCAACCTCTCTGATTCATTCTGGAAGGTAATCATTTCATCCCATTTTTTTCTTCTGACAGCTGCAGTTAATTCCTGACGTATTTCTTCGTTAGGTATAAATGCAGCATGTGTATTCTGATCATATCCCAGATATCCCAGATGGATAAGGTACGTGAGCACATCATCTTTATTTGAAAAATGAACCGCATCATTCTGGAAACATGATACATCCACGTATACAGATGAACCGGAGAGCATAGTAATCACTGCTGCTTTTAATCCATCAAAATCCATATTGATCAAAGGTACAATAGCATCATAGGTACCTGTTTTTGACCAATAGCTTTGAAATTTGTTTTTGGTCATTACGCTGACAACTGCCTTGGGATTATAAATCTGGCATTTTTCGATCAGATAGCCGTCATACCATCGTTTTACTTTGGCAAAGTCCTGACCGTATTGTTGGCACAAAATTTTAACTTCTTCTTCTGTAAAGCCAATATATGGTGCAAACTCATCCGCTGAGAGCATGGTAAATTCATCAAAATTATTAAGTGCTGACTGTGTCCTGATTTTTTTGATAGGAAGGATTCCTGTGAGATATGCAAGGGCAATATATCTTGCAGGTAAATTGCCTTTAAATAATCCGCGCAGAAAATTAATATACTCTTCCTGGATATATTGATTTGATGCTTCATCTCTGATCAATACATCCCATTCATCAATGATTATGACAAATTTCTTTTTTTTCGCAACATGAATAATCGAAAGAGCCTCTGGAAGTGAAGTGATATGTTCTGAAATTGTATCAGGATATATCTCGCGTAATTCAGCAAGTACACTGCTGGCGATAAATGAAACCACTTTTTTTGCACCGCCAGCCGGTTCCATACACCATTGCACGTCAAAATGGATTACATCGTATTGATTCAGATACTTTCTGAAATTTTTACTTTGGGCAATTTCCAGTTCAGAAAACATTTTTCGGGAATCGCAGCCTCTGCTATAGTATGCAGTAAGCATATCTGCTGTAACAGATTTACCGAATCTGCGTGGACGGCTGTTGCAGATAAAGGCATCTGTTGACTCCAGAACACTATTGGTATAATTAATAAGTCCTGTTTTATCCACATATATTTTTGCATTCAGTGCAGTCTGAAAAGCACTGTTATCAGGATTCACAAATAACCCCATATTGTCCACACTCCTTATTAATGTCAGCTCCTGTAAGAACGGATCTTTATGTGAATTATTTTATCATCTGAAATAGAAGATTTCAACTGACAAGAAGGAAATGAATGTTTCTCGTAAAATTTACATTCAGGTGAGGGATAATATATCTTTATCAGAATAAATTTGAAAAAGGAGGAAAAATCATGCGAATAGAACATGTTGCAATGTATGTTAATAATCTGGAAAGAGAGAAAGATTTTTTTGAAATCTATTTTGACGCAAAGGCAGGAGATAAATATGTGCATGACGAGATTGGTTTCAGTTCTTATTTTCTGGAATTCCAGGATGGGGCAAGGCTGGAATTAATGCATAACACTGAAATGGATGATGCAGAAAAATACAGAAAGCGAACAGGATTTATACATATTGCATTTACAGTTGGCTCTAAAGAGGATGTGGATAGAATTACAGAGAAAATAAAGGATGACGGATATGAAGTAGTCAGTGGTCCACGTACAACAGGTGATGGCTATTACGAAAGTTGTATACTTGATCCGGAAGGAAATCAGATAGAGATTACGGCTGATAAATATCAGGAAGGCGGATGCTGCTGGAAAGACCATCTATAAAACAGACACAATCTTCTGCAAAATAAGCCTATTCGTCCGGTGTTTTTTTTGTACGATATTTGAGAAAAATAAAGAACTCGAGAAGTGTTCTTGAAAAATCTTGAGGCAGAAAGCATAATACAAATATTACGGAAGAATCGATGGGATATGAATATGGTAGAAAAAAGAATAAGAAAGCTTGGAATATTGGGAATTGTCAGTTTGTTGTCCTATACGGCAATGGTGGTATTTTCACCGCTTGCGTATCCGGGATATGACTGGCTGAGCATGGCGGTCAGTGATTTGTGTGCAGAAGGGGCACCCTCTGAAGTGCTTGCAAATCAGCTAAACGCATTATTTGGACCATGTGGATTAGTTTCCATTATGGCAGTTTGTTTATGCGTATCCGGCTGTAAATCTAAAGTGATGAAGTTGGGAATTTATTTTTTTACTGCCATGGAATGGATATGCAATGTGGGATATAATCTCTTTCCATGGGTAAGCGGTGCACCGGCAACAAATCCGCAGAATATAATGCATCTTGTTGTCACAGTATTGGTTGTAGTATTTTCATTGGCATCTTTGATATTGATAGCATTCGGAGCGAGAAAAGAGCAGATGAAATCGCTTAGTGTATGGGCGATTGTCTGTCTTGCGGCTATGATAATCGGTCCGATTGGTACATCTTTACTGCCGAAAACGGTATTTGGTCTGTTCGAAAGAGTCAGTACATTTTCAGCAGTTGTATTCAATGCGGTCTTGGGAATTTATTTCATGAAGGGGCGATTTGGTGCGGGTATGTTTGACATTTGTGATGAGAACCGAAAGGAGATAATATGATAAATTTACCTCTGGAAGAATATGTACCATATCGCATGTTGGCATTGCTCATTTTAATCATGTTTTATAGTATTTATCTGGCAAAAGCATGGCTGCAAAAACGCCAGGGAATTCAGACACACCAAATTGGTAAAAGGAAGGAAAGGCGTGTTCAAACGGTCGAAACTGTTATGGGTATCGTTACAGTGAGTATTATTCCTGTTCAGCTTTTATCCATTATATTTGGATGGAACCATTTACCTGCAAATGCACGATTCACCGGTCTTTGTGTTGGTGCAATCGGTGACAGTATTTTTTTGATTTCAGTTATGTGTATGAAGGATAGTTGGAGGGCAGGTATTCCGGATAGAGATAAGACGAAGCTTGTCACAGATGGTATCTACAGATACAGCCGTAACCCGGCTTTTCTGGGATTTGACCTTCAATATATTGGAATATTGCTGATATACGGAAACTTGTTGACCTTAGTCTTCACAATCCTTGCTGTAACCATGCTGCATTTGCAGATCCTGCAGGAAGAACAGTATCTGACAGCCACATTCGGAGCAGAATATCAGGCATATCGAAGACAGGTATTCCGTTATCTGGGACGGAGAAAGGAAAAACGCTGCTTTACAAAACAGTAAAAACAGGTTATTCTATCTTCTGATAGACAACTTGTCGGTAAGGGGCACGTATTATGAGAATTGTAAAAGAAGCAGCTGAGCGAAGAAATGAAATACTGGATGTTGCAGAAAGGCTATTCTGCACAAATGGCTATGACAATACAAGCACAAACGACATTCTGGCAGAGATTGGAATTGCCAGGGGGACGCTGTATTATCACTTCAAAAATAAAGAAGATATTTTAGATGCAATGATTGCCAGAATTCTGGATGAAACCATAAGAAGGGCTGAAAATATTGCGCTTGATGAGTCTGTGCCTGTTCTGGAAAGATTGACAAAAACAGTTCTTGCAGCTAATGTGGATACAAAAACCGGCAGTATGATTTTAGAACAGGTTCATAAACCACAGAATGCCCTGATGCATGCAAAGATGCAGGAAAAGCTGTTAAGTCAATTGGTACCGCTGTTTGTTAAGATCATAGAAGATGGGATTTCCCGGAAACTGATGCAGACAGATTACCCTGAGGATACAGTACAGATGCTCCTTTTGTATTCAAATACCGTATTTGATGATTCCATTGAGTATTCTCCGGAAGTGAAAAAGAGAAAGGTTCTTGCTTTTATCAGCAATGTGGAGGTTTTGCTTCATATGGAAAAAGGAAGCCTGCTTGATGCCATGCTCCCAATGTTTTATAGAAAATAAAATTCAGTAACTATTCCGTTTGGGATAGTTACTAAATTTATAAATTATAACCGACAGATTGTCGATACTGATTAGTGGAGGTAAGGGATGAATCATTCAAATTTTAAAAGATTTATGTTACTGTGGATGGGGCAATTGATTTCTGCCATAGGGGGAGGTCTCACCAGTTTTGGTCTTGGCGTTTATGTTTTTGAAAAAACCGGAAGTGCAGGAGGAATGGCACTCGTTACACTGTTGGGATTTCTTCCGACACTGCTGCTTAGCGTTCCTGCGGGTGTACTGGCAGACCGGCATGACAGAAGACTTCTTATGATGCTGGGTGATGGTTTTTCCGGGATAGGGATACTTTATATTCTGATTTGTATGATGCGGGGCGGGGCTTCTTTGCTTCAGATTTGTATCGGAGTATCCATATCGGCTGTTTTTTCCTCATTGCTGGATCCGGCATATAAGGCAACCGTTTCTGATTTGTTAACTGCTGATGAATATTCGAAGGCCAGCGGCCTGGTTTCACTGGCGGGAAGTGCCAGATATCTGGTTTCTCCGGTCATAGCCGGTATTTTGTTGTCAGTCAGTGATGTGAGGGTTTTATTGGTCATCGATATCTGTACGTTTATTTTAACAGTGATTTCAACATTTGCTGTAAGAAAAGGAATTAAATCGGAAAAGTGTCCGGAGAAGCTTTCCCTTAAAGAAAGCATGAAGGACGGATGGAATGTAATACATCAAAAGCGGGGAGTATTATTACTCGTCATAGTATCTTCCATACTGACACTTTTTATCGGCGTGTTTCAGATTTTAGCGGAGCCTCTGATTTTGTCCATAGCAGACGCGAGAACACTGGGAATCGCAGAAACTATCTGCGCCAGCGGAATGTTAGTGTCAAGTCTGTATCTTGGAATCCGGGGAATCAAAGCGGGATATGTAAGGATACTCAGTCTGTCGCTTGCACTGGCGGGAGTCTGTATCCTTGGATTTGGAGTATTTGAAAATATTGTACTTATCACACTTTCCGGATTTGGATTTTTTATGATGCTGCCTTTTGCAAATAATTGTCTCGACTTTCTGGTAAGAACAAATACACCAGTGGAATTGCAGGGGCGCGTCTGGGGAATCGTCGGATTCATGTCACAGATCGGATATGTGATTGCATATGGATGCAGCGGGATTTTTGCCGACCGGATAGCAGAATATGGTAGAATAAGTGTTGGAAGGGGAGCCGGGATTGTGATAGCTTTTGCAGGAGCGGCACTGGTGATTGTCTCGGTGAGCATTCTGTGTATGAAGGAAATAAGGCTGCTTGAAGAGAAAACAGGAGCATAAGTATTACAAAAAAATTCTCAAGATCAAATTATCATCCGCGGCCTTCTCCATAACAATCTGAAAAATGTATCGCAGGGGCAGCGAAACAGCTGCCGGTTTTTTACATTAATGTACTTGACTTTTAAATATTACAAGCGTAAGATTAAGAAACACATATCATATTGAAAGGTGATGAACATGAAGCGTAAAAGGAAAACAAACATAAAACGCATAACCGGACTTGTAATAATCCTGATAAGCATAGGAGTTATATGTTTTTTGGGAGTTGGAGCCATAATAAGAATAACGCGAGAAAAACCGGAAGATTTGATCGTGAAATATATGACTCATATTGAAAAACAGGAATATGACGCCATGTATTCCATGATTGATCCGAAAAGCTCTTATATTGATGGAAAAGAAGCTTATATGGAAAGAAATTCTAAAATTTATGAAGGGATAGAGGCGAGTAATCTTAAATTAAGTAATATTGTTTTAAAAAAGCGAAATGGAAAAAATGTAATGGTCTCTTATGAAACATCATTTGACACGATTGCCGGTCCGGTTCATTTTAAAAATGAAGCAGAGTTTATTTATAAAAAAGGTGGATACAAGCTGTTGTGGAAGGACAATTTGATTTTTCCTGAGCTGACTGAATCTGACAAGGTACAGGTATCCACTTCACAGGCGGAGCGGGGACAGATCCTGGATCGTAATGGGAGAGTACTGGCCGGAAAAGGCACGGCTTCTTCTGTTGGAATTGTACCGGGGAAACTGGAAGATAAAGAGAATACAATAAAAATTTTATCGGATCTGTTGGAAGTGGATGCAGAAACGATTGAAAACAAGTTAGCAGCAGGGTGGGTAAAAGATGATTCTTTTGTTCCGATTGCTACAATTCCTAAAGTACAGGAAATTGAAATGATGTCGATACAGCCTGATGAAGATATACGAAAGGAGTATGAACGTCAGAAACAACTATTGATGCCGGGAGTTATGATGACAGATGTGGAAATAAGATCCTACAGACTGGGCGAGGCGGCAGCTCATTTAATCGGATATGTACAGTCGGTTACGGCTGAAGACTTGGAAAACCATCCAGGTGAGGGATATCATTCAAATAGCGTAATTGGCAGAACCGGAATGGAAGGATTATATGAAAAGGAATTAAAAGGAAAAGATGGGTGTGAAATACGTATTGTAGATTGTAATGGAAATGTGAAGACAATTGTTGCCAATGTACGAAAAGAAGATGGAAAGGATATTCAGCTGACGATTGATTCTGATTTGCAGAAATCGTTATATGAACAGTTTAAAGATGACAGGGGATGTTCTGTCGCTATGAATCCATATACGGGAGAAGTTTTGGCACTGGTCAGTACCCCGTCATATAATAACAATGATTTTATAAAAGGAATGTCATCAGAAACGTGGACTGCATTGAACGAAAATGAAAATAAACCATTGTATAATCGTTTCCGGCAGGTATGGTGTCCCGGTTCTACCTTCAAGCCTGTTGTTGCAGCGATAGGACTGAAAACGGGTACGATTGATCCAAATGAAGATTTTGGAAATGAGGGGCTGGCCTGGCAGAAAGACTCTTCGTGGGGTGCTTATCAGGTAACCACACTTCATGAGTATGATTCTGTTGTGCTGAAGAATGCTATTATATATTCCGATAATATTTATTTTGCAAAAGCCGCATTGAAGATTGGAGCTGATAATCTGATGAAATCATTAAATGAAATTGGATTTAATCAGGAAATGCCTTTTGAAATTAAAATGGCAGAATCCCAGTATTCCAATACGGATAAAATTGAAACAGAGATCCAACTGGCAGACAGCGGTTATGGGCAGGGACAGATTTTAGTCAATCCTTTACATCTTGCAAGTATCTATACGGCATTTTTGAATAATGGCAATATTATAAAACCTTATTTACGATACAGGGAAGATGTTGCTGCAGGTGAGGTATGGATCCGCGAAGCGTATACAGCAGAAATTGTCAGAGAAGTGTTGGAAGGAGTGAAAGGGGTTGTAAATGATCCAAATGGTACAGGGTATGCGGCGCATCGGGAAGATATTGTGTTGGCTGGAAAAACAGGAACTGCTGAACTAAAGGCTACCAAAGAAGATACGTCTGGGACGGAAATTGGATGGTTTTCTGTATTTACTGCTGAGAAAGATACGGAAAAACCGATTCTTTTGATTAGTATGGTTGAAAATGTAAAGGATTTGGGAGGAAGTGGTTATGTTGTCAAAAAAGACAAAACTGTGTTGGATGAGTATCTGATAAAATAAAAAAATTTACTTTTAAATATTACAAATGTAAGAAAGGAAGGATAGATTGAGGACAAAAATCATTTTTATTTTATTTCTGGCTGTATTTGCTGTTTGCAGTGGCTGTGGAAACAAACAAAATACGCAGGAGCAAATCATTCAGGAAGAATCTGAAAATCTGGCAGAAGGGTATAAAAATTTGTACGAAGAAGCTGTAAAGGAGGATACATTAAAAACCCTTGAATTACAGGAAAAAATCATAGGATACTTTGGAAATATCGGGTATGCTGCGGTGGATTCGGATAATCAGATTGATATGGTTAATCCTGGACAGGTAGAAGAATTTTGCAAAAAAGCAGAGCGTGGTGAGAAAGGAAAATTAAAACTGTTTTCGATTATGAATGCCGGTAGTTTTGTAAGGTATGACATGGAAACAGAGAATGGAAATATAGACGTTATTGTAAGTTCGTTGAAATGGATTGATAACAAGCCAACGTCTGATTATTATCATGAATTTGAAGCATATACGTGGAAATATACCGAGAAAGGTTATTTTTTTATTGAAGAATACCATCCACCAGGCTTTGATGGTGCACCGGGACAGAAAGGATTTCGGGTAAAACCACTTGACAAATCTTGCAGGGAACTGAATCGAAAGTATGTAATTCCCATGGGATACGAATGGAATAATATGCTGATTGTTGAATGGAATGAGCAGGATTATTCCAGACTGGATTTTTATGATTTATATGAACAAATGTATCGACTGAAATATGGTACAGACGTTTTATATCAATCAGAGTATGTAGGAGCAGAATACGAAATTTCAAAAGCCGAATTTGAAGAAGTGATACAAACATACATGAAAATCAGCAGTGAAGACATACAAAAAAATACGGTGTATTATCCGGAACGTAATACATACCGATACAGATCCAGAGGAAGATATGGTTATGAATTTCCCTATGAACCATATCCAGAGGTGGTTTCTTATGAACAACAAGATGATGGAACAATCAAACTTCTGGTAGATGCAGTATGGGAAAAAGAAGAGTCAGATCAGGCATTAAGCAGTGAATTGGTAATCCGTCCATTAGCAAATGGGCAGTATCAATATGTTTCAAATAAAGTAGTTTATATTGATGAAGATATTTCATCAGAATGGTATATGCCCAGATTATCTGATGAAGAGTGGGAGCAATATTATAAGCAATATAGTCAAAATGAAGAAACTGATTCAGGAATAAATGAAAAAGGATATGGCCTTCCGGTTGAGGAGTCTATGAAAGAAGAGGCAGCAGAGGATTGTAAAGAAGTTATGGAGCAAATTCGTGACATCTATGTGGATGCAGACAAGGGGAATGCTTCAAATGTTGTTATTGAGGAAAATACAATGCTTCAAATGAAGACAGTAATAAAAGCAAGTGGTTGCCCGGTCATAGGTTCTGAACCGTATTCCGAAATGGAAAATTATCAGAAAATGGAGAAGTTTCTATTGGATGCTGAGCAGGGGAATACCGGAGAGATTGTTTTATTTGAGATTGATTGGGACGGTGGAATTGGAAGATTAAAATATAGCTATGATGGAACTGATATGTATTTATTATCGGCAAGAGCAACGTGGAGTGACGAGAACCAACCTGCTGTAAGCTACGTTTCTTATACGAGAATGAAAGAGTGGGAATATACAGAAAAAGGATGGTTCGGTTATAAATTGTGTGTACCGGAACCACCGGAAGTATCAGAAATCGTTGATGGAAGTTGTCTTATCAGGATAAAGCCATTAAGTAATGAATGCCGTGAACTTTCCGAAAAATGTGTACTCCCACTTGGATATCAGGGAAATAATATTTTATGTTCCAATTGGGATATCTACCATATGGATGGGCTGGATTACAATGGAATGTATGAATACTTGTATGCTATGAAATATCAGAAAAAGTTTGATTCTGATCATTATCCAACTGGAATACCAAAAGAAGAGTTTGAAAGTCTGATCATGGAGTATCTTCCCATTACGGCAGAGAAGATACGGGAATATTCGGTGTTTGATGAAGAAAGTCAGACATATGTCTGGGCGAGACTTGGATGTTTGAATTATACACCCAATTCTTTTGGAAATTCTTTGCCGGAGGTTATTAATATCAAGGAAAATGAAGATGGATCGGTTACGTTGACAGTGGAGGCAGTATGTGATGTAGTGGTGTGTGATGATGCGGTTATCACACATGAGCTGACTGTAAAGTTTGCCGACGATGGCAGTTTTCAATATTTGGGAAATATCATTCTGGATGATGGAATCAAAAATATACCAGATTACCAGTACCGCATTGTGAAAGAGGGGAGGAGAAGCACAGAATAAAAACATTAATAGAAATTTAGAGATAATATTCTATAAATGGAATTAGTAAATAATCAAATAACGGTCAGCCTTGTGCTGACCGGTTATCCGATTTTGTTATACATGACATGAAAAAGTCGGAGGGGATACTTTCTATTGTATCCAGATATTCATGTCAGATAATATAGACAAGGTGATTTTTGAGGCATTGCTTCCGGTAGCACCATCATGAGCGCCGATATTTGTGGCAAAAAAGTATGTATGATCGGAAGCTTCAACAAAGCCGATAAACCATCCATTCACATCCTGTCCATCCACTCGTCCGGTTCCGGTTTTTCCATATAATGTTCCGGAAGAAGAAGTGGAAAGGCAGATGGCATCTTTTAGCGCATTGATGTTATCAGGAACAAAGCCAAAGCTGTTACTCTGTAGTTTCGTCAATAGTTCGACCTGTTCTACAGGGGAAATTTTTAAGGATGATTCCAGCCAATAAGTGGAAAAATTACTGTTCATGTTTTGGTTGCCATACCCAATTTTTTGAATATAGTTATGAAGGACAGCAGAACCAAGTTGTTCATCTACTGCCTGAAAATACCAGTTTACAGAGGCTCTCATGGCAGATTGTAACGTCTGATCAGCGTTCCATGCTTCAAATGGATAATTTTCTCCATTCCATGCGATCAGAGAGTTTCCTGGTTCAATCACACCTTCTTCTAATCCAAACAGGGCATCATATATTTTGTAGGTAGAATCGGGGGAAACTCGCAGGGAAGCATGAGCCGCATTATGAATGCTCCAGGCGTTATTTTCCAGATCGTATAACACGAAACTGCCTTCGTATTTGCCAAAATACGAAGAAAGATCTACGTAGGACACGTTCTCTGATGAAGAATTCCATTGGTAATGACTTTCATCTGCTGCGTAAGTAGAAACGAAAGGCGACACTCCTGAAACAAGAACGGCAGTCAGCGTAAAAGCGGTTATGCCTTTTAGTCTTTTCATGAATGTTGGCTTTTCGTAAGAAGCAATATTCATAACCCGCCGCTTTATCTGCTTCCTGTTTCCGCCAAGACCGGCAGTAAAGGGAAAAGGAGACATGGATAACTTTTGGGCAAAGTTAATCAGTGTATTGCCATAATCCTCATAAGCATCCGCTTCAAGCATATTTAAAACGGACGTATCACAGGCAACTTCTCTGTCATTACGCATTTCTTTTAATGCATACCACACAAGAGGGTTGAACCAATATAAAATGACTGCAAGGTTCATCAGATAGCTGGCGAGTGTATCTTTGTGTTTATAATGCTGAAGTTCATGCAGCAACATATATCGCAAATCAGATTCCTTATAATCAGAGATCAGATGAATCGGCAAATAAATTTGCGGACGCAAAAATCCCACAAAAACCGGAGATTTCAAAAAAGCGGTGCTGAAGACAGGAATCTCTTTTTTAATTTTCATTTCCCTTTGGCATGAATCATACAGTCTGTGGACTTCCGGGTTCTGAAGAGGAAGTGCGGATTTCCGGATTGTGCGCAGCCGGAGAGCAGATTTCAGTATCAATATTATCATTACAAGACTGCCTGTTATCCAAATACCCAGGAATATGTAGCTGGTTATGGATGGTGTCCTATTATTTACAGAAACAGTAAAGTCATACATCCAATTTACATTTCCAGTCAGATTTGTACCTTCCGCTTTGCTCATTTCGATTCCAGTGTTGGAAAAAGGGAAACTCCGTAAGCTGTCGAACCAGGAGGAAAATTTCAGTAATCTGATCAGACGGAAGGGTACAAAAGGAACCGCTAATAATCCTAGCAGCAGAAACCACAGATTATACTGCATTCGGCTTGACAGGCTGTTTTTGAATATTTTTTTAATTATCAGAAGAAGGATGACGATACCGCTGATAAATACGTTTGATATGAAAAAGCGTATCATAAAATAAGACACATTAATTTCCCCCTTTTTTTCGCTTTTCGGAAAGGAGGGAACGGAGGGTATCTATTTCCGTTTCGGACAGCTTGTCATCTTCGATGTAGGAGACAAGCATGGATGTAATATTGCCATCATAAAAACGATTTAAAAATGTATTGCTTTCCCGGCGGATATATTCATCTTCTTTTATTAACGGTGTATAAACAAAAACATGGCTTTGTTTTTCATAGGTAAGGGCTTTTTTGGAAACAAGACGCTTGATCAGCGTTTGTATTGTTTTCGGACTCCAGTTTGTGGTCTGGGTTAGTTTTTCAGTAATTTCATTTGTATTAATTGGTGCATATTTCCATACGACTTTCATGACCTCAAACTCTGCTTCCGATATTTGCGGCAGCTCTCTCATATAGGTTCCTCCTGTTCTTACAGATGTAATAAATAAAGTATATAGCCAGAATTGGTTCTCTG
>JAXFBD010000037.1:0-5427 GCA_034118545.1 Blautia sp. | reverse complement strand
GCCATTTTAATTTCAGGCATTCATACCGTTGCAATTTCACATAAATCCGGGCACAAGCCAGCTGCTGTCAAGCCGGGCAAGAAGCCGTGCATTATGATAAGCCATTTTTAATGTCAGGCAGGTTCGTCCCAGATATCTTGTACCGTCTGAATTCTTCATACATGCCAGCGCCAGATCCGGTTTTCCCGGATTCTGCAGGCAGATTGGAATCAATAACTGAATGGAGTGATTATAATACTGAGGAATGGCCGTCTTATAGTCTGCCTCCAGCATACGCCGGGTCTGATTCAGAGCTCCGTCAAACAGCTGCAGTCTCATATCACTGTGCTGAACACTTTCCGGCAGCCTTGATAAATTTTCTTCTTCCCCGAAAATATGCTCATACTGCGGAACGATGGGCAGCCTGGAATCAAAAACCAGATCCCTGGGATCCTGCACATACTGCGCTTTTGGCGGCAATTCACTGATTTTCATACGCAAAAGATGATATTCCGTATAGAAGCCATCCAGATACCAGGCCTGCCTGTCAGGTACAAGATTGGGTACAAAATACGCATACACCGGCTGCAGATAATAATTATAAAGTCCGGTATTGAAAATCGCATACTGTTTTTCCTCCAGTACCTTTCCTTCCTCGTACACCCGCTTGAAGGTCTGCTCCAGGTACCCCTTTAAAATCCCGTTATCTCCATTATCCCCAAAGCTCCACCGTTCCGGTGCCATTCTTGCCAGATTCTGAATATGCCGGTTATAATTTCCACAATAAGTAAAATCAAATAGATTCATAACAACCACCATCCCTGTTTTGTCCTTTATATATTTTATTGGGAAAAACCTGTGACAGAACACCATCTTAATGCATAGCCCATGTCATAATATTCTTTCGTTGCTTCATATGTGTTTTTTTTATATAATGATGATTACAGAGAACACTATAAAGAAGGTACAGATCATGAAAAAAGAAGGCTACTATTCCTCCGGGGAATTTGCCAGAATGGCTCACGTCACTTTGCGCACTATCCGCTATTATGATAAGCAGGACATTCTGAAGCCCTCCTATGTGACGGAATCGGGGGCGCGTTTTTATACTGACGAGGATTTTGCAAGACTGCAGCAGATCCTTCTGCTGAAATATCTGGGATTTTCCCTGGATGACATCCGGGAAATGACCATCGATGATTCTGATTATCACTTTATGCTCAACGCACTGAATCTGCAGCTGAAGCTGGTACGCGACCAGATCGAACAGATGCAGCTTGTGGAGCGTGCCATTCAGGACACTGCGGCAGTGATCCAGTCGGAGCATTCCATCGACTGGAGCCAGATGCTGAACCTGATCCATCTGACCGGTATGGAAAAAAGCCTGAAAAACCAGTACCAGAATGCATCCAACATTTCCGCCCGGATCCATCTGCACAGCCTGTACTCCCAGAATCCTCAGGGATGGTTTCCATGGATTTACGAACAGTGCGGCATCCGGCCTTCCATGCGCATTCTGGAGATCGGCTGCGGCGACGGAACTCTCTGGAGCGATAACCTCTCTGCACTTCCTGCAGACATTTCCATTACCCTTTCCGATATTTCAGAAGGAATGCTCCGTGACGCACGCCGTGCCATCGGCGCCGGTGACAGCCGCTTTTCCTTTCAGGTCTTCGACTGCGCAGAGATTCCTTTTGAGGCGGAAACCTTTGATCTGGTCCTGGCAAATCATGTTTTGTTCTATTGTGAAGACATTGCCGCTGTCTGCCGTGAAGTGCAGCGGGTTCTAAAGCCTGAAGGACGTTTTCTGTGCAGTGCCTACGGAAGCCATCATATGGAGGAAGTCAGCCGCCTTGTACAGGATTTTGACAGCCGCATCGTCCTTTCCGCCGAACAACTTTATGAAAAATTCGGTCGGGAAAACGGCATGGAAATCCTGCAGCAGTTTTTTTCTGACATACAATGGAAATCCTACGAGGACTCTCTGCTTGTTCCTGAACCGGAGCCCCTCATCTCCTACGTGCTCTCCTGCCACGGAAATCAGAATCAGTACCTTCTGGACCGATATAAAGAATTCAGAAGCTTCGTATCCCAAAAAACCCAGGGAGGTTTTTCAATAACAAAGGATGCAGGTGTATTTCTTTGTGAAAAATAACCAAAAATATAGAAAAGTAAAAAAAGTTCTTGAAGGTGACCTTAGGTCACCTTTTATACTGTTCTCATAGACAGATTCGAGAATGTTGAACCGATGCACTACATGTGCAGTTATCACAGAACACAAAAGGAGAACAATATGAAGGGAATAATTTTAGCAGGCGGTTCCGGCACACGCCTTTATCCGCTCACCATGGTAACCAGCAAACAGCTTCTGCCAATATACGACAAACCTATGATTTATTACCCCATGTCTGTGCTGATGAATGCAGGCATCCGGGATATCCTTATTATATCCACACCACAGGACACTCCCCGCTTCCAGGAGCTTCTGGGAGACGGCCATCAGTTTGGCGTAGAGCTTACTTATGCTGTACAGCCAAGCCCTGACGGACTGGCACAGGCTTTCATCATCGGAGAAGAATTCATCGGAAACGACACCGTTGCCATGGTTCTGGGAGACAATATATTCTCCGGCCACGGACTGAAAAAACGTTTAAAAGAAGCCGTAAACAATGCAGAAACCGGCAAGGGTGCCACTGTATTCGGCTATTACGTTGATGATCCGGAGCGATTCGGTATCGTGGAATTTGACAGCACCGGAAAGGCTGTTTCCATCGAGGAAAAACCGGCTAAACCCAAAAGCAATTACTGCGTGACAGGGCTTTATTTCTACGATAACCGCGTGGTGGAATATGCCAAAAACCTGAAGCCAAGTGCCCGCGGAGAACTGGAGATCACAGACCTGAACCGCATTTATCTGGAAAATAACGAACTGAACGTAGAGCTTCTGGGACAGGGCTTTACCTGGCTTGATACCGGAACACACGAAAGCCTTGTGGAAGCCACCAACTTTGTAAAAACAGTGGAAAGCCACCAGCACCGTAAGATCGGCTGTCTGGAGGAAATCGCTTATTTAAACGGCTGGATCACAAAGGAAGATGTGCTGAAGGTTTACGAGGTTCTGAAAAAGAATCAGTATGGCCAGTATTTAAAAGACGTGCTGGACGGCAAATATATGGATGTGCTTCATTGATGCCGGAAACATTTTTATAACAGTATTCACTTTTTTATATTAATCATCAGACAAGGAGAACTCTTATGAACATTATTGTAACCGGCGGCGCCGGATTTATCGGAAGCAACTTTATTTTTCACATGTTAAAAAAATACCCGGACTACAGAATCATCTGTCTGGACTGCCTGACCTATGCAGGAAATCTTTCCACACTTGCACCGGTTATGGATAACCCGAATTTCCGTTTTGTAAAAGAAAGCATCACTGACCGCGAAGCTGTATACAAGCTGTTTGAGGAAGAACATCCTGATATGGTGGTAAACTTCGCCGCTGAAAGCCATGTAGACCGCTCCATCGAAAACCCGGAGGTTTTCCTGGATACCAATATCAAAGGAACCGCTGTTCTCATGGATGCCTGCCGTAAATACGGCATTAAACGTTACCATCAGGTTTCCACTGATGAGGTTTACGGTGATCTGCCTCTGGACCGTCCGGACTTATTCTTCACCGAAGAAACTCCCATCCACACCAGCAGCCCTTACAGCTCTTCCAAGGCAGGCGCTGACCTTCTTGTTCTTGCCTACCACAGAACATACGGACTTCCTGTAACCATCAGCCGCTGCTCCAACAACTACGGCCCTTATCATTTCCCGGAAAAACTGATTCCGCTGATGATCGCCAATGCCTTAAACGACAAACCGCTTCCTGTATACGGAAAGGGTGAAAATGTCCGTGACTGGCTGTATGTGGAGGACCACTGCAAAGCCATTGATCTGATCATCCACAATGGCCGCGAAGGTGAGGTTTACAATATCGGCGGCCACAACGAAATGAAAAACATTGATATCGTTAAGATCATCTGTAAGGAGCTTGGCAAGCCCGAAAGCCTGATTACTTACGTTACAGACCGTAAAGGTCATGACATGCGTTATGCAATTGACCCCACTAAGATCCACAATGAGCTGGGATGGCTTCCGGAAACAAAATTTGCCGACGGAATCAAAAAGACTATCCAGTGGTATCTGGATAACAGAGAATGGTGGGAAACCATTATTTCCGGTGAATATCAGAACTATTACGAAAAAATGTACGCAAACCGTTAAGGAGGCAATCCATGAAAGTATTTGTAACCGGCGTTGCCGGACAGCTTGGCCATGATGTAATGAATGAACTTGCAAAACGGGGCTATGAAGGAGTGGGCAGTGATATTGCATCTTCCTACAGCGGTATCGCAGACGGCTCTGCCGTGACCACAATGCCTTATATGCAGATGGATATCACAGATCAGGAATCTGTGAATCGTGTTATAAAAGAAGCCGGTGTGGACGCAGTGATCCACTGCGCTGCCTGGACAGCTGTTGATGCAGCAGAAGACCCGGAAAATCAGCCTAAGGTTCATCTTGTAAATGCTGTGGGAACACAGAATATTGCAAATGTCTGCAAAGAGCTTGAGATAAAAATGTTATATCTTTCCACAGACTATGTATTTGACGGACAGGGTGAGACACCCTGGACACCGGATTGTAAGGACTATAAACCACTGAACGTATACGGCCAGACAAAGCTGGACGGGGAGCTTGCTGTATCCGGCACTCTGGATAAATATTTCATTGTACGTATCGCATGGGTATTCGGAAAGAACGGAAAGAATTTTATCAAGACCATGCTGAATATCGGCAAAACCCATGATCAGCTTCGCGTTGTATGTGACCAGATCGGCACCCCAACCTATACCTACGACCTGGCAAGACTTCTTGTGGACATGATCCTCACCGAAAAATACGGTTACTATCATGCCACAAACGAGGGCGGTTTTATCAGCTGGTATGATTTCACCAGAGAAATTTTCCGTCAGGCAGAAGCCTGCGGACATCCGGAATATTCCGCTGACCGTATCACCGTCACTCCAGTGACCACTGCCGAATACGGCGTTTCCAAAGCAGCACGGCCGTTTAACAGCCGCCTGGATAAATCCAAGCTTACAGAATGCGGCTTCACTCCCCTGCCCACCTGGCAGGATGCCCTCAGTCGCTATCTGAAGGAAATCGAATTCTAAAGAAAATGTTATATGAAGGGGCTGCCGCATTTATCCGCGGCAGCCCTTATTTTGTTAATGTCCTGACGGCAAGATTTATTTTGTTAATGTCCTGGCGACGGGGCTTTTGGACATTTTTCTTCGCTTTTCCTGACGGCAGGTCCGATTTTGCGCTTGACTGCGGAGCTTTTGGTCAGTTTTCTTCACTTATCCAGACGGCAGCTCCGATGTTACGCTCCAC
>JAXFBD010000036.1:0-8534 GCA_034118545.1 Blautia sp. | reverse complement strand
CATGTCGAGACGGTAGTTCTAATGTCGAAGAACCATAAGTGAAGGAATAGACGTACGGTCAGTGTAGTGTAAAAAAGCAGTTGAAAGATACACAGAGGTCACTAACACTGCTTGTCAAAAGAGAATAAGAGGCATATGGTTTCATGACAGAACCATGGCCTCTTATTTTTGTGAATCAATATTTTCTATCCTTTCAATCCACAGTCCTTTCCTTTTGAAAAGGGAAGGACTGAACATATTTATGATAAAGTAAACATCAGCAATTGTCAAATTAGAATTGCCCGGAATGTTTTACCAAAATAGTTTCTTATAGTTAATATCTATTTTCGATAGAAAATAAATGATTAATACTATTTTTATGTTGACATAGGTAAAAAGAAGGGGTATATTTGATAAAAAGGAAGTGATCATTGTATGAACGGGTTTGCGGCACATATTCGTATTCATAATGAGAAAGAAGAGGTCCAGACGGTACAGGAACACTGCCGGAATGCGGCGATTCAGGCAGAGAATTATGCAAGGGTCTTTCATACGCCGGGGATTGCGAGATTACAGGCTCTTGTTCACGATTGCGGAAAGCTGTGTGATGATTTTAATGATTATATTCACGGAAATAATGATTATAGGAGAGGGATGATCGATCATTGCTATGCAGGGGCGCGTTATCTGAGAGATTTTGCAGGAAAGACGCGGGATCAGAAGCTTATGGAAACGGCAGATTTTATTGCCCGTACCGTGATATCTCATCACGGACTGCACGATTGGATTGATGAAAACGGAGAGGATTATTTTCTGCGCAGAATCAGCAAAGAGGAAAGATACCGGGAGATAGAAACTAATTTTCACTCCATGGTGCCGGATGAGAAGCTTTTCCTGCTTCTTCAGGAAGCAGGAAAAGAGTATGAACAGATTCGCAGCAGAATACGCAGGATGAGCATGGAACAGGGAAGGGAAAAGGAGGAGAAACAGAAGCTCTTTGCGTTTTATATGGGGCAGCTGGAACGCCTGATGCAGTCGGTTCTGATTGACGCAGATCGGACAGACACCGCGGCATTTCAATTGGGTTCGGAGACAGAATTGGCTTTTTCTGGTGATATCTGGGAAGTGTTTTCGGAGAAGATGGAGAAAAAGTGCAGAGAATTTGAAAAAAGAACAGATCGGATATCAAAGATTCGAAGTGATATTTCTCAAAGATGCCTGGATTTTTCCGATAATAAAACGGGAATCTGCAGGCTGATTGTTCCTACCGGAGGAGGAAAGACACTGTCTTCTCTGAGATTTGCAATCCATTATTGCAAGAAACAGAAAAAGGAGCGCATCTTTTATATTGCTCCGTTTCAGTCCATATTGGAGCAGAACAGTGATGTGTGGAAGACGATTCTGGGGGAGGAATATCTTCTGGAGCACTATTCTGATATTGCGGCAGGATTGGAGACGGATGAGGAGATAGAAGAATATGAGCTTCGCTCTGAGAAATGGGATATGCCGGTTATCACAACTACGATGGTGCAATTCCTGAATACGCTTTTTCTGAATCGCCTGGATTCTGTCCGCCGGATGCATAGATTATGCAATTCGGTAATTATCATAGATGAGGTGCAGTCGGTCCCGACAAAATGTGTTTCTTTATTTAATCTGGCGATGAATTTTCTGTCGGAAATCGGTGAATCCTGCATTGTGCTTTGTTCTGCTACGCAGCCCACCTTTGAGAAAACAAAGTATCCGCTGAGGATAGATGCGAGACAGAGTATGACCGGAGATTATACAGAAGATTTTCTGGCGTTAAAAAGGAATGAAATTATCTCTATGGTACGTCCGGGCGGATATACCTATGAGGAAGCTGCAGATTTTTGTGTTGAGAGATACAGAGAGGAAGGAAATCTTCTTTTTGTGGTAAATACGAAAACAGCAGCCTATTCCCTTTACAAGAGGTTGAAAATGATTACTGCAGTTGATACTGCAGTGATTCATATCAGTACGAATATGTGTCCGGAACACCGCAGAGATGTCATAAAGAAATTAAAAGAAATGCTGTATTCTCGCCAAAAAGTTATCTGTGTGACTACCCAGCTGATTGAAGCCGGAGTTGATATTTCATTTCCGTGTGTGATACGCTCCCTGGCCGGGCTGGACAATGCCGCGCAGGCAGCAGGACGATGCAACCGGAGCGGCGAATACGGACAATGCTGTCACGTATATCTTTTGAATCTGAACGAAGAAAGACTGGGCAATTTAAAAGAGATCAGAACCGGACAGAATATATCCGGACAGATGATTCAGAACGGCAGATATTCGGATCTGCAGTCTGTGGAGGCAATGAGTGACTATTTTGAAAAATACTATCAGGAACAAAAGGAAGAGCTGGAATATAATGTTGAGGATATCGGTATTCAGACAGATCTGCTGGAATTATTGTCGGTGAATCGTCAGAGAAGCTGTCCGGAAATCAATCGGAACAGGAGATTTTATACGGGGCAGGCATTTCGCAGTGCCGGGGAGAAGTTTCGTGTAATTGATGACTGTTCAATTTCAGTAGTGGTTCCTTATAACGAGGAGGCCGGAAGGATGATAGCCGTTTTACGCTCTGATATCCGGGTGGATGAGCAGATAAAAATTCTGCGAAAAATCCAGAAATATACAGTTGGAATATATGAGCATACGGAAAGAAAGCTGAAAGGAAAAAGGGCTCTGGATATGTTAAACTGCGGCGTATATGTGCTGGATGAAAGATATTATGATGATGAAGCGGGAATCCTGATAGAAGGAAAACCTATGGATTTATTAATGTTTTGACAGTTTGAGAGAAAGGGGCGGGAGCAATGAGCAAAGAAATCTACCGGAATACAGTTGAATTTCAGGTGTCAGGTGATTACGCACTGTTTTCAGATATCCTGACACGACCCGGAGGAGAAAAAATGTCGTATCCGATTCCTACATATGAGTCTTTGAAGGGAATTCTCAGCAGCGTGTACTGGAAGCCGACGATTATCTGGATTGTGGACAGTGTACGTGTAATGAATCGGATACGGATGGTACGAAAGGGAATTCGTCCATTGAAATATGGAGGAGGAAATGATCTGGCATTTTATTCGTATTTAAGTGACGTGTCTTATCAGGTTCGGGCACATTTTGAATGGAATCGGAATCGGCCGGAGCTGGAGAAGGACAGAAATGAGAATAAGCATCACAATATCGCAAAACGCATGATAGAGAGGGGAGGAAGGAGAGATATATTCCTGGGAACAAGAGAGTGTCAGGGATATGTAGAGCCGTGCCGTTTTGGAGAGGGAGAAGGATATTATGACGGAAGCGGGGAAATTCCATATAGTCTGATGTACCATGGAATTACCTATGCAGATGAAGCAGAATTGCCGGAAGATACAGGAAAGATGACAGTACGGCTGTGGTCACCGGTAATGAACGATGGTGTAATTGATTTTATCAGACCGGAAGAATGCGAAATAAAGCGTCACATAAAAGAAATGCCAATCAAGCTGTTTGACGGGGAGTTTGGAAACTTTGCAGGCATACAGGAATTTGGAAAGGGGGAGGAAATTGAGCTGGACGAATGAATTATATCAGGTATATGAAAATAACTGTGGAAAAGACGATGAAAAAACAATACTGCTTCCTGTTTCCCATTCCACAGCAAATGCGCAGATTGAAGTGACTCTGTCGGAAAACGGAGACTTTGTTTCTGCGGTGCGCCTGGAGGATAAAAAGGATTCTGTAACGATTATTCCGGTGACGGAAGATTCCGGAAGCCGAAGCTCCGGAATCGCGCCTCATCCGCTTGCGGATAAATTGGTTTACATTGCCGGAGATTACGGGAAATATGTGGTTGGAAAGCGTTCAGATAACCGGGATTATTATCAGGCTTATATGAAGCAGCTGAAGGAATGGAAAGATTCCGGGTATAGCCATCCGGCGGTAAAAGCAGTGTATGAATATTTGAGCAGGGGTGAGCTGATGCAGAACCTGCTGGCAGAACATGTTCTGATTCCGGATGAGACCACAGGAAAATTAAAAGAAAAAGAAAAAATACTGGGGATCGCGCAGGAAGATGCTTTTGTGAGATTTCGGATACAATATGCGGATTTGTTTGCGGAAAGCAGAACCTGGAAAGATTCTTCCTTGTATCAAAGCTTTATGATGTATTGTCAGGAAACTTCCGACGGTGTTCAATTATGTTATGCGACCGGAGAAGAGAAGCAGTGTACCTATAAGCATCCATCGAAAATCCGGAATGCCGGCGATAAGGCGAAGCTGATTTCGTCAAATGATGAAAGCGGATTTACGTACAGAGGACGTTTTGATTCCAAAGAACAGGCAATTTCTGTAAGCTATGAATTTTCCCAGAAGATGCATAATGCACTGAAATGGCTGATTGAAAAGCAGGGAGTATCGGTGGGCTCCATGGAATTTCTGGCATGGGCCAGCAATATGCAGCCGCTTCCGGAGGTGCTGGGAAATCCGGAGGCTGAGGCATTCGTTTCGGAAGATGAAGTATGGGGGGATGACTGGGACGAGCCTGAGACGGAGAATTCTAAAAAAGGCGGCCGGCTGGTGTCAGACACGATGCCTTTGTACAGAAACCGGCTGAGAAGCTCAATCTGGGGCAACGGAAAGGATAATCCGTTGGATTTGGGTGAAAAAGGGAATCTCAAAGCAATGATTATGGTTCTGGATGCAGCAACCACAGGAAGATTGTCCATGAATCTGTATGCAGAAATGCCGGTGTCTGAATTTTATGAAAATGTGGAAAAATGGCATTACGATACTGCGTGGCTCAAATTCAACGGAAAACAGAAAAGAAATGAACTGGGTTCGTTTTCCTTGTATGAAATTGCAGATTACGCGTATGGAACGGAGCAGGGGGATTTTATAAAGTGCAAACCGGAAATACGAAACGATATTATTTTGAAGCTGATTCCGTGTGTTACAGAGGGAAGAAATGTTCCGGTTGATATTGTGGAGAACCTGATTCATCGGGCCTGCCGTCCGACCTCCTATAAAAACAGCTATAACTGGCGTAAAGTGAGGGAAGCGGCATGCGGACTGATCAGAAAGAAAATGATAGAAGACAAAAGAAAAGAAAAGGGGGAATATAAAGTGGCACTGGATTATTCGTGCAGACAAAGGGATTATTTATATGGCAGGTTGCTGGCGATTGCGGAGGCTGCGGAAGCGTCTGTTTATGAGAAGGATGAAGGGCGTATTACCAATGCAAACCGGTATTTTGAAGCGTTTTCGAACAAGCCTTATCAGACCTGGGGGGTTATCTATAACCGTCTGACTCCCTATCTGAATAAAATGGGAACGGGACAGCGCAGATACTATGAAAAACTGTTCGGAGAGGTTATGGAATTGTTTGATAAAAAAGAGTTTGAAGATAATTCGAAACTGAAACCGGTATTTTTGCTTGCATATCATTGTCAAATCAATCAAATCACAGAGAAAAAGAATAATTCGAAGGAGGATAAATAAATGAGCGCTTTAACAAATAAAATTGATTTTGCGGTAATTATTTCTGCAACAAATGCAAATCCCAACGGTGACCCGCTGAATGGAAACCGGCCGAGAGAAAACTTTGACGGTTATGGAGAAATCTCGGATGTATGCATTAAGAGAAAAATCAGAAACAGACTTCAGGATATGGGGGAAAAAGTATTCGTTCAGTCGGACGATCGTTGTGATGACGGATGTGACAGTCTCAGAAGCCGTGCAGCAAATTGTGAAGTATTGAAAAAATTATCTTCCGGAAAGAATACAAATCGGGAGGAATACGCAAAAGCTGCGTGTGCAGAATGGATCGATGTAAGAAGCTTCGGACAGGTATTTGCATTTAAGGGAGACAGTGTTTCTGTCGGCGTACGCGGACCGGTATCGATTCATCAGGCAGTGAGTCTGTCGCCTGTGGATGTTGTCAGTATGCAGATTACGAAAAGTGTGAACAGTGAAGGCGGAAAAGAAGGTAAGAGTTCTGATACGATGGGAATGAAGCATCGTGTGGAATTTGGATTGTATGTAGTGAAAGGAAGCATCAATTGCCAGTTGGCTGAGAAAACCGGATTTTCTGATGAGGATGCGGAAAAGATCAAACAGGCGCTTCTGACATTATTTGAGAATGACAGTTCTTCTGCGAGACCGGAAGGAAGTATGGAAGTGTGCCGGTTATACTGGTGGAAACATAATTGCAAAATGCCGTCTGTTTCCACTGCCAAGGTTCATCGTTCTCTGAAAATCCAGGAAAAAGATCCGTCTAAGAAACCATCCGGTTTTGATGACTATGTGATTACGCTGGAGGAAATTCCGGGAGGTCCGGTACCGGAAATATATGATCTGAGATAATAAATGAGAAAGTATATTCATGATGGAAATGAAAAGATATTCAGAAGATGAGTATTTGCTCCTGTCAGGAATTCAGCATTTTGTTTTTTGCCGGCGTCAGTGGGCTCTGATACATATTGAGCAGCAATGGGAAGAGAATTACCGGACGGTGGACGGGAATATCATGCATAAATGTGCGCATGATGACACCTTTCGTGAGAAAAGGGGCGATGTGATCCTTGTCCGTGGAATGGCGGTATCTTCTCCATATTTGGGAATTTCCGGAGAATGTGATGTAGTGGAGTTCAGAAAAAATGAAAATGGAATTAGTATTCATGGACAGGAAGGAAAATACTCCGTAACTCCGGTGGAATATAAAAGAGGTTCTCCCAAAATGGATGAAAGTGATAAGCTGCAGCTTGCGGCACAAGCCATGTGCCTGGAAGATATGCTGTGCTGTGAGATAACGGAAGGATATCTGTATTACGGTGAGACAAGGCACAGAACAAAGGTTGAGATGAATGAAGAATTGCGTGAGAAGACAAAAAACGTTACAGAAGAAATGCATGAGTTATTCCAGAGAGGATATACACCGAAGGTAAGAAGAACGAAAGCCTGCAATGCCTGTTCGTTGAATAATATCTGTCTGCCCGGGCTGTGCGGCAACAAGACAGCTGCCTCTTATATAAGCTCGCATATTAATGAAGGAGAGTGAAATGAAGAAACTGCTTAATACACTGTATGTTACAATCCCGGAAGCATATTTATCGCTGGACGGAGAGAATATTGTTCTTTTAAGAGAAAAGCTGGAGCTTGGGCGTGTTCCGTTGCATAATCTTGAAAGAATTATGACATTTGGGTATCTGGGGGTTAGCCCGGCACTCATGGGAAAATGTGTGGAAAGCGGTATTGAACTGGTTTTTATGACACCCTACGGAAAGTTTCTGGCGAGAGTAGAAGGAAATGTGAATGGAAACGTACTTCTCCGCAGAGCACAGTTCCGGATTGCAGACGATAAAAAGAGAAGCTTGAAAATCGCAAGAAGCATGATTATCGGAAAGGTGTATAATTGCAGGCAGGTTCTGCTGCGTGTCGTGAGAGATCATGAATTGAGAATAGATAAGGATGTTTTCCTGCAAAAAGCTGTGTTTCTTCAGGAGGCTTTGCAGAAATGCGGAGAAGTGCAGGATATTGATAGCCTGAGAGGCCTGGAAGGTGAGTGCGCTTCTGTCTATTTTTCATTGTTTGATGATATGATTTTACAGCAGAAAAAAGAGTTCCATTTTTCCGTGAGAAATAAACGCCCGCCTCTCGATAATGTAAATGCCCTCTTGTCATTTAGTTATTCTCTCTGTACCAGTATGTGTGCGTCTGCCTTGGAAGCTGTGGGATTAGATCCTTATGTCGGATTTATGCACACGGATCGTCCGGGCAGACGATCCTTGGCGCTTGATCTGGTGGAAGAGTTCCGTGCCTGGTTTTGCGACCGCTTTGTATTGATGCTGATTAATAAAAAAGTAATAAATGCGGACGACTTTGAAAAGAAAGAAGATGGGGCGGTTATTCTAAACGAAAAAGGAAGGAAAGCAGTTCTTGCTGCATGGCAGAAACGTAAGAGTGAGGTGATAAAACATCCGTTTTTGAATGAAAAAGTAGAATGGGGTATGCTGCCGTATGTGCAGGCGCTGCTGCTTGCCAGATATATCAGGGATGATCTGGATGCATATCCGGTTTTTATGTGGAAGTGATTTATGTGGAAGTGAGGAAATGTTAGTATTAATAACGTATGATGTAAATACAGAAACTGATGCGGGGAAGAGAAGACTTCGGAGGGTGGCAAAACAATGCGTAAATTATGGCACACGAGTTCAAAATTCAGTCTTTGAATGTCTGATGGATGCAGCAAAATGCCGGGAAGTCAAGCAGATTTTGGAAGGCATAATAGACAAGGAAAAAGACAGTTTAAGGTTTTATTATCTGGGCGATAAATATAAAACTAAAATCGAACATATCGGTGCCAAACCTGCAAAGCAACTTGATGAACCGCTGATATTTTAATCTTACAGAAGTGCGAATATGGAGCAGACATGAAAAACCTGGTAGATTCGCACGGGGATTTAATATGGAAATTGATAAAATTTTGGCTTGTCATGTATATTGAAACACTATACTTGTTAAAATGTACAATAATTGATTGTATAATA
>JAXFBD010000035.1:0-3748 GCA_034118545.1 Blautia sp. | reverse complement strand
TGATGTGAAATATCTGAAATCGTGTTTTTCAGAAATATCTTTTCACGGCTCTCTTTTGCAGCCTTTGATGTCAGAACTGCAGACATATTGTTTATCGACCAAAAGAGCCTGTAAAGTTCCCCCTCCTCGTCATTTGCTATTCTTGCATCTATGTCCCCGGCTAAAAACGACTCGATTTTTGACTCTGCATCCTCAAGAATTTTGTCCTGCTTTTTAAAATAGCAATAAACCGCAAGCAATACGCCCATAGTTGCCAGGATGCAAAACAAGAACAGTACAAGTGATATTTTTCTGAATATGAAGTAGATCGTTACCTGCGAAATTAACGTCAAAAATATCATGATTACCATGATTGCCATAAATAACATCTTTATATTTCTATTCGCCAATATTCTCATTCCACTTATACCCCATTCCTCTGACAGTCAGAATCATTTCCGGTTCACTTGGATTGTTTTCCACCTTCATACGAAGTCTTCGAATATATACGGTCAATGTACTGCTATCAATATAATTTGCGTCACAGTCCCACAGTCTTTGCAGGATCTGATCTTTTGTCAGAACGATATTCGGGTTCTGCATAAAAAGACAGAGCAGTTTGTACTCTCCCGCTGTAAGTTCAATCTGCTCTCCGTTTTTGCAGACCTGCGTCTGGAGCAAATTTATTTTGATTCCATTTGAAACGAGTTCTGCATCATTTTTTTTGATACCCTTTGTTCTGCGCAGCAGCGCATTTACTCTTGATATCAAAACACCAAGCTTAAAAGGCTTTGTAATATAGTCGTCTCCGCCTATATCAAGTCCCATGATGATATTCATTTCTTCATCAGACGCTGTCAGAAAAATAATCGGCACATCAGACTCTTTTCTGACCATCCTGCAAAATTCAAAGCCACATCCATCAGGCAATGAAACATCTAAAATAAGCAGGTTATACCGGCCCTTTCTCCAGCATTCTCCTGCTTCTTTTATTGCCCTTGCAATTTCTATCTCAAATCCCTGTTTTATAAGTGCAAAAGACAGTCCGCTGATTAAGCTTAAATCATCCTCGAGTAAAAGAATTCTGTTCATAATTCATCCCTCCCGGATTCATTATAACATTTCTGAAAAAATAAATTGCTTCAATTTTGTAATCTGTTTTGCAACACACAATTGTATCACAGGGACTTTCTCAGGTATTCCGCCGTGATTGTATGGGAATGTTCCGCCATATCCTTCGGCGTTCCGGCAAAGACGATCTCACCACCGGCTGTACCACCATCGGGGCCAACATCAATGAGCCAGTCCGCCTGTTTCATCACGTCCAGATTGTGCTCGATGACAATGACGGTGTTGCCACGATCCACCAGGCTGTCCAGCAGCTCCATGACCTTCTGAACATCGGAAGCGTGGAGACCGGTGGTGGGTTCATCCAGCACATAGATGTTGCCTTTCTTATCCAGATATTTTGCCAGCTTCACCCGCTGACGCTCGCCTCCGGAAAGGGTAGACAGAGGCTGACCCAGAGACAGGTAGGGCAGACCTACTTCAATCATTGCCCCCAGAGCCTTGCGAAGCTTCCTGTTGTCTTTGAAAAACTCGTAGGCTTCCCCGGCGGACATGTCCAGAATCTCCACGATGTTCTTTCCCCGATATCGATAGGACAGAGCTTCCTCGCTGTACCGTTTTCCTTCGCAGGCTTCGCAGACTGTAGTCACCGGGTCCATAAACACCAGCTCCGTGACGATCATACCCCGACCGCCGCATGCCGGACATCCGCCCTTGCTGTTGAAGGAGAACAGCGAAGCGTTAACCCCATTTTCCACCGCCATCACCTTGCGGATTTCATCAAAGAACCCCAGGAAGGTGGAGGGAGTAGACCTGCCCGTGGCCGTCACCGGAGACTGATCCACCAGCACCACCCGGTCGGCATACTGCTTCGCAAACACATCCCGAATCAGGGAACTTTTGCCGGAACCGGCTACGCCGGTTATCACCGTCAGCACATTCAGTGGAATGTTCACCGACACATTTTTCAGATTGTGGACGCTGGCATCCCGCACAGGGAGAAATTCCTTCGGTATGCGAGGTACATCTTTCAGGGGTGTGATCTGCTTCAGGGCGTTTCCGGTGCGTGTCCCGGACAGAAGCAAAGCTTCATAACTTCCCTGAAAAAGAATTTCACCGCCGTTCTTTCCGGCCAACGGGCCAACATCTATGACTTCATCGGCAATGGAAATTACATCCTTGTCATGCTCTACCACCAGAACGGTGTTGCCTTTGTCACGCAGGCTTTGCAGCAGTCTTGTCATGCGATACACATCTCTTGGATGCATACCCGTGCTGGGTTCGTCGAAGATGTAAGTCATGCCGGTGAGGGAACTTCCCATATAACGCACCAGCTTTAGCCGCTGTGCTTCTCCACCGGAAAGGGTAGACGACTCCCGATTCATTGACAGATACGGTAAGCCTATGTCGATCATTCGTGTCAGGGATGCAGTCAAGGAGTCTACAATAGTTTTGGCTCTTGGATCATCAATGGTTTGCAGCACTTTGACAAGCTCCGTAAACTCCATAGCGCACATCTCATCGATACTGCATCCTGCCACCTTGCAGGAAAGGCTCTTTTCATTCAGCCGCCGTCCGTGGCAGACCGGACAGGTCTTTTCCTCCATGAACTGATTAAGCTTTCGCAGAGTGTAGTCATTCTGCTCCTCGGGGCCTTTCATCAGGCACAGACGCTGAAACTGGGTCTTGATGCCCTCCACCTTTTTGTGTTCCCTTGGTCCACCGGTCACGCGGCTGCCAAACAGGAGGAGATTTCGCTCTTCCGGCGTATAATCCCGGTACTTTTTGTCCAGGTCAAACAACCCAGAGCCGGTGTATTGCTTCCAGTAGTAGTTTCCTACACCGAAGGCGGGCAGTTCCAGCATACCTTCGTTCCAGCTTTTTTCCGGATTGATAGCTCGTTCGATGTCCAGATCCATAATTTTTCCGATGCCAGAGCAGGCCTTACACATACCGTTGGGATCATTAAAAGAGAAGTAGGAAGCTGTTCCTACATGGGGCGTTCCGATGCGTGCATAGAGTAACCGCAATGCGGCGTACATATCGCTGATGGTACCCACAGTGGAGCGGGCGTTGCCGCCCAGCCGGGACTGATCCACAATGACGGAAGCGGAGAGATTGTCAATCTGTTCCACCTTGGGCTTCTCGTACTTGGGAAGCCTGCCCCGCATGAAAGCGGTGTAGGTCTCGTTCATCTGCCGCTGGCTCTCGGCGGCTATAGTGTCAAAGACAATGCTGGACTTTCCGGAGCCGGATACCCCGGTGAAAACCACAATTTTTCCTTTGGGAATATCCAGGGACACATTTTTCAGATTGTTCTGCCGAAGTCCCCGGATCACAATTTTTTCCTGTTCCATGTTAAATCGCCTCTCTTTCTATGGAATCAAACATTTCTGCAATCATCACTCAAATTTTAGAGCGGATCGGAACTAACTCAATATACCCCCTCGTTCCGATGGGTTCCAGCTGAATTCTGGGATTTGCATCGTCCCACTGATAGCCAATTAAAGATGGGTCATAGTTTTTCTCGGATTCCCAGATTTCTGCAATGGCCTGCTGATAATCTTCTTCCTGAAAGGGTTCTCCCTGGAACATCAGATACTGCGCTTTCGGAAGTTCAATCACGTCGAAGCCATCAGGAATCTCACCAGTATAATCCTCCGCTACCTCAACTCCCTGTACATACTGGCTCGTTCCCGGC
>JAXFBD010000034.1:0-20388 GCA_034118545.1 Blautia sp. | reverse complement strand
TCATGCCGCAAAAGATACCTGTCCGCTCCTGCGTCATAAAATGCCTTATAAGATTCATATGACTTTTCTCCGATAGAAAGTGTCACTGCACAATCCGGATACCTTTTCTTGATTTCTGATACAATTGAACAGATTTTATCATCGGTAAAATATCCATCTTCACCGCCCTGCAATACAAAAGTACGAAATCCCAGATCATAGCCCTGGCTGCAGCAGTCTAAAATCTGCTCTTTTGTCAGACGGTAACGTTCTGCATTCGCATTACTCCTGCGTATTCCACAATAATAACAGTCATTTCGGCAATAATTCGTAAACTCTATGAGACCGCGCAGATAAACGTCTTTTCCGTAGACCTCTTCTCTTACCTGCCTGGCCTGCTCATACAGATATTCTTCCTCCTTCGGGCTCCAGTCGCTTAACAGCTCCTTTAACTGTTCTTCCGGCAATATCTGTTCTATCTTTAATTCATCTACCAGCTGTTTCTTTGTCTTCATCCTTTTTTCCTCTCGGACCTTTGCAGTTTCTATCCCTTTTGCTGCGCCTTCTCCTTCATCTTCCCGTCAAGAATACACTTTGCCTCTTTCGGATCATGCCGGCTTACGATTTTACTTACGTAATCATATCCCAGTGTGGAAATATAACCTGTTGCAAATGCAGCCGTTTTCTCCAGATTCTCTTCACAGATATCTTCTCTGGCTTTTAGTGTTACAATTGCTTTTTCACGGAAAATCCGTACCGCATCCGTCATAAGCTCCAGGCTTTCCAGAATGCTTTCTGCCATCAACGGGCCAAAGGCATTCAGCTCAAATTCACCGTGTGCCGCTGCCATAGTAATCGCTGTATCGTTGGCGCAGACACGCATTGCTGCCTGCATGACCATCTCCGGAATGACCGGATTGACTTTCCCCGGCATAATGCTGCTTCCCTGCTGCAGGGCTTCCAAACGGATTTCACCAAATCCTCCGTCCGGTCCGGAATTCATAAGCCTCAGATCATTTGCTATTTTCATCAGGTTAACTGCCAGCGCTTTGAGCAGACCGGATACCTCCACATATACATCCATGTTCTGGGTAATATCCATGGGATACTCTGCCGCTGCAAGCCCCAGCCCGGTCAGGTTCCTCAGCTCCTCTATCACACGGAAACGGTACTTGCGCTCCGAAGCATCACTGCATCCCACTGCTGTGCCTCCAAGATTTACCTGACGCAGACGCTCTTCAACTTTATACAGACGCCAGCGATCTCTGGCAATTGCCTGTGCATAGGCCCCAAACTCCTGGCCTAAGGTAATGGGAACCGCATCCATCAGTTCCGTTCTTCCCAGTTTCCTCACATTCTGATATTCATTTTCTTTTTCCTGAAGTGCAGTCTGAAGCTTCGCACACTCATCCGATACTTTTCTCAGCTGCCCGATGGCAGCGATTCTGAGTCCTGTAGGATAAACATCGTTAGTAGACTGCCCCCGGTTAACATCATCAATGGGATGTACATATTCATATTCCCCCGGCTGATGCCCCAGCTTAAGCAATGCCAGATTGGCCAGAACCTCGTTTACATTCATATTTGTTGAAGTTCCCGCGCCCCCCTGTAATGCCTGAACGGGAAAATGTTTCCGCATGTCCTGACTCAGAACATCATCACATGCCTGTGCGATTGCATGGTATACTTCTTTTTTTTCTGCATGAAGCTTTTCATAAGTCAGTGCCGCGGCCTTTTTTACCGTCACGATTCCCCGGACTAACTGATAATTTACAAAATGCCCGTGTAAGGAAAAATTATCCAATGCACGTACAGTGTTAATCCCGTAAAGTATATTCTCCGGAATCTGAACACTTCCCAGTGCATCCTCTTCTGTTCGCAATCTGACTTTCTGTTCCATATTGGCCTCTTTTCCTGTACCTTTTTCTAAAATAGCTCCTCCTGCAAATATGGAAATATTTCCAGGCTTCTCTTAAGAATTCCCTGCATATAAGCAATCGCAGTTCCGTAATTTGTGATGGGAATCTCCTGATCTTCTGCACATTTCATACGATAGCGCATCTCCCTTTCAGTCAGCATACAGCCGCCGCAGTGAATGATCAGCGAATACGGGGATAAATCATCCGGAAATTCCTGCCCGGAGCTTGTTTCAAACACAAGGTCCGCTCCTGTATAATTTTTCAGCCACCTGGGGATCTTTACGCTTCCGATATCATCACACTGTCTGTGATGTGTACAGCCTTCCGAAATCAGTACCTTATCTCCATCTTTCAGTTTTTCTATGGCATAGGCACCATGTACGGCTATATCCAGCAGACCCTTATATCTGGCCATCAAAATGGAAAAAGACGTAAGCGGCACATCTGTGGGCACATCTGCCGACACCTTTGCAAAAACCTGACTGTCTGTAATCACCAGTGCCGGTTTTTCTGCCAGCTTTTCCAGAAGCCCTCGAAGTTCATATTCTTTCACACAGATTGCACTGGCATCCGCTTCCAGAATATCCCTGATCACCATCTGCTGCGGAAGGATCAGACGCCCCTTCGGGGCTGCCTTATCAATGGGAATAACAAGAACCACCAGCTGATCCGGGTGGATCAGATCCCCTACCAGCTGTAGTTTTCCTGCATCTGATTTTACAAGTGTACCGATCTGTTCCTTTAATTCTTCAATATGGATTTTTTCTGTGGCACTGACATAAATCTGCCGGTCTGCTGCCGGCGGGATTTCTTTCAGCAAATCACACTTATTAAATGCAATCAGGTATGGAACATTCTTTCCCTGAATCAAAGACAATAATTCTTCCTCGCATGGCCGCATTCCTGTACTGGAGTCTACAACCAGAATGGCAATATCAATCCGGTTCAGCACCTGTCTTGTCTTACGGACACGCATTTCTCCCAGAGCTCCTTCGTCATCATATCCGGGAGTATCAATGATCACCACCGGACCAAGGGGAAGAAGCTCCATCGCTTTACGTACCGGATCGGTAGTCGTTCCTTTCACATCTGAAACCACAGAAAGCTCCTGTCCCGTCACTGCATTGACCAGACTTGATTTTCCTGCATTTCTCCTGCCAAAAAAACCGATATGTAATCGTTCTGAAGAAGGTGTATCATTCATTCCCATAACAGTTTCTCCTATTCATCCAGTCATTTTAATCCAACAGTTTCAACAGATCCGCCATCTCTCTCAAATAACATCTTCCGGAAAAAGCAGCATGGGGAAGTTCATAAAATGTGCTTTTTTCCGGACACACAGGCGCATACAGAGGATCTGCAACAATATACTTTACATCTGTCAGTGCCTGTTCCATTGCCGCTTCCCCTCTTAACAGAAGATCTCCTTTAGCCAGAAGCTCCTGGCTTTTTTCCATTGGCGTAAAGAGGCGGGCACTGCATCCGTATTTTTCCGAAACAGCCCATGCAAGAGAACCGCCGGTTACCGGTTCTCCGATAATGACCACTTCCGGTTGTCTATTGGGTTTTCTCTGGTTACAAAGTATTTTGCTTTTCTTTTCTTTTTCCGCGTTTTTTAATTCCTCTATTACAATATCTTTTACCGGCCCGAGAGGCACACCTGCCACATAGGGAATCTGAAAATGCTTTTCCATATATTTTGCAGCCGCCATCCCTGTCTGAGAGACCACCAGATTAACAGATGCTTCCCCTGACAGGCTAAGTGTATCCAGAGAATCGCCCATTGCCCACACACTCTGAACGGTCAGGCCTGCCGATTCCAGACTCTCTCTCATAGAAGCAACGGAATCCGGTGATGCATAATCCAGCGGAGTCATGCCCAGAACATTGACAGTCTTTTCTGTTTTGCGTTCCGGCTTTTTTATAAATCTCTCCGCAATCTTCTCCAATGCCTTTCCGGCACCCTGTACATAATCATGGGTTCCGTTGGTTTCTACTGCAAAAGCAGGAATTGAAGTCTCGCCTTCAATAATCCTTGCCAGTGCGTTAAAATCCGTCCCATTCAAAAAAGGTACCGGTGATCCGCATAAGGTGATGAATTTCGGATGAAGCCTGTTTGCTGCATCGATCACATCATCGATCAGCTTTCTGTCGTTTCCCATCACAGCATCGATTTCCGTAAGTCCGGAAATGTAGATCAGACTGTCCTGGTCATACCAGCGTGTCTCATCATGAGTGTTATACGTGGAATTACATCCGGAGGGGTCGTGCATCACAGTCATTCCGCCCAGCTCAAACAGCGCAGAACACACCCCCGATACATCTGCTGTGTACACCGGGATAATCCGATATGCATTTTCTATATGCAACTTTCACACCCCCATCCCTTCTGTATGATCAGACTTCTGGTATCCTTTGGTTCCATAAAGGCTTCTTTCATTAATTCCATGGTTTTCCGGATACCGTCAAAGCCAAACAATCCGCCGCCCTGAACCACATTGACAAAATGTGAGGTTCCTGTAAACCATGCTGCCTTCTGTCCGATTGCCAGCATCTCTGTCTGATCTCTCTTCTTTACACGACATTCCGGTTTCATGGTTGCGATCAGCTTCAGCTCCGGTTTATTCTCTTTCAGCCACCGGAAATCCTGTTCATCTTCCGGAATCACACCATCCAGATAGATCTCTTCCACCAGAAAACCATGCTCCAGCAATAATCTGGCAAGTCCCAGAGGTCTCGGATGGAAGGTATAGTCAATGGCGATCCTGGTCTGTCCGATCAGCTCATACGCCTCCCGGATAGCTGCCTCACAGGAATCAATTTCTTCTTTTATCATGTTTTCCTGAATCCGGAGATCTAATAATTCTGCAATCTGTCCCCATTCATCAGCAATCTCATTATAGGAAAAGCTCATGGGGAGATATAAAAACGGTCTTTCCAGCCGTCCTGCCAGCTTTTCTCCGCCGGGTTTTCCCGAAGGGTAAGTCACCACAATGGCCTGGCTTTCTCCGATTGCCTGATAATCCTGGTAATCTTTTAATCTGCTGACCTCTTTCAGGGTACCGCCTGCCTCATTTACCAGTCTGGCAAGGTCACTGTCCTGTGACAGCGGCAGATCACTTCCTGTCAGGCTGATCAGACCCTTCCTTACCGGTGAGACTCTGATCGGATCATACATACTCATCCGAAGCTTCTGATCCGGTGTGGGACCTTTCTTCTGAAACAGGCAATCCATAAAGCATCTGGCAAAATAAATATCCGGAAACTGTTCTTCCAGTTTTCGGTAAATATAATCCAGATCACATCCCAGAAACTGGTGCACACAAACTGTAAACAAAAGCACCACCGGAGGTCTTCTGTTTAATTTGCGGATACATTCGGCTACGCCATCAATGGTGATATCCTCCAGCTTTCCGGCGATCATATCTTCTTCATCGAGAATAACAAAAGAAAACCGCTCCTGCTCCTTCATTTCCGCAGCAGTGAGAACAACACCCCGCATACAGTTATACGCACAGACATAAATCTGCTGTGCTTCCGGAACCAGCATTCCTGTATGTACGATATTCCAGGTTCCATGTGCCGGTGAATTAAATTCCAGGCAATTTGCAAAAGGTGCAGGATACGAAGCATCCTTTATCTGAATCTCCATATTTTTTGTAGCCTGTGGCTTTATCTGTTTCAGCATAAGCTATTCCCCTGCAATAATATTTGAATACGCGGTTTTTGCAGATACTCCGGCAAGACGTCCGATTTTTCCGGACAATGCACTGATAACATCCTGTGGTGCGTCTATGGCAATGCTGATAATACTGATTTTTTTCTGTCTGTATGGAATTCCCATACGCCCGATAATATAAGGTGCAGCCTCATGAAGATATTCATTCACCTGATTGACTGCTTCCGGGTTTTCTATAATAATCGCAATAACTGCTACTCTTGTTTCCATAACTGTTCCTCCACAAATCACTGACGTGTCATTAACAGATTCGCGGCAGAAGCTCACCGCCCGGCTGTGCCAGAATGGTCTGTGCACCGATCTCTGTTGTCACAATCACTTTTCCCGGGTGTTCTTCTGTAATCTCACCAATGATTGCCGCATTTTCTGAATACGGACATTTCCTTAATACTTCCAGTATTTTCTGAGCCTGTTCCTTCGGTGCCGTGATCACAAGTCTTCCTTCACACGCCAGATACAAAGGCTCCAGCCCCAGCATTCCGCAGACACCTTTCACTTCCTTTGCAATGGGCACATCCTGCATATTCAGCTTCACACCAACCTGACTCTGCCCTGCAATCTCATAGAGAACGGTTCCCACTCCGCCCCTTGTGGCATCGCGGATCACATGAACATCCTTTGTCTCATCCAGAACAGCTTTCACCGTGCCCCACAGCGGTGCACAGTCGCTGGTTACATCCGCATCAATACCAAACTCTTCACGGGCCAGCAGAATGGTACAGCCATGTCTGCCGATATCTCCTGTTACGATAATCGCATCTCCCGACTTTGCAAACGCTCCCGATGTGGAAACGCCATCCATGATTTCCCCCACACCTGTGGTTGTGATAAATACTCCGTCAACCTGACCTTTTCCGGCCACCTTAGTATCACCGGATACAATACGAACTCCTGCTTCCTTTGCAGTCTTTTCCATTGCTGAAGCGATTTCTTCCAGCTTATCCATGGGAAAGCCCTCCTCAATAACAAAAGCACAGGAAAGATATAAAGGTTTTGCTCCCATACATGCCAGATCATTCACTGTTCCGCAAATAGAAAGCTTTCCGATATTTCCGCCGGGAAAAAATGCCGGTGATACAATAAATCCGTCTGTTGACATTGCCATCTTTCCCGCCGGCGGCATAAGAACCGCCGCATCATCCGCTGTAAGATCCGGATTTGCAAAATGAGCGCCAAATACCCGGTCGATTAATTCTGAAGTCTGTTTTCCTCCGGCTCCATGAGCCATGGTTACTGTCTTTGTCATTATATATCCCCTCCATACTGATAATATGCTGAACAGGCACCTTCATTAGAAACCATACATGCTCCCACCGGGTGCTGTGGATTACATGCCTTTCCAAAGCACGGGCAATCCGAAGGCTTACATTTTCCCTGAAGGACTTCTCCACAGCGGCAGGCAGGATTTCCGTGACCGGTAATGGGCTCCATCCCAAAATGCTTCCTTGCATCAAACTCTTCATACTCTTTTCTAAGCTGCATTCCGGATTCCGGTATCACTCCAAGCCCTCTCCACTCCATATCGCAGGGTTCCATCAATTGTTCCACCAGTTCTTTTGCGTTTTTGCTGCCCTCTTTTGTCACCACGCGGGGATAGGCATTCACAAAAAACGGTTTTCCTTCTTTTGCCTTTTTTACTGCTGCCGCCAGAGCAGTCAGAATTTCATTTGCCGTGAATCCGGTGACAACTCCGCTGATTCCCTCTTCTGCCAGAGACTCGCAAAGTTCTGTTCCTGTGATTGCATTTACATGTCCCGGATAGAGATATACATCTACGCTGTCCTTTAGCATACGGTAAGCACTGGGCATGGTTTTATTTGCTGTCAGCAGAGAAAAATTCTTCAGTCCCTTTTCTATTGCACGGGATACAGCCAGACAGCTGGAAGGTGTTGTCGTCTCAAATCCCACCGAAAGGAAAACCACCTCCTGATCCGGATGCTCCTGTGCATAATCCACTGCGTCCATGGGCGTATATACAATTTTTACATTTGCTCCCTTTGCCCTGGCATCGGAAAGGCTGCTGCGTGTTCCCGGCACACGGACAAGATCACCAAATGTACACACCACCGCCTGATGCTCCAGAGCCAGTGCAATCGCTTCATCAATAAATCCCACAGGAGTCACACAGACCGGACACCCCGGGCCGGAGATTAATTCAATCTGCTCCGGCAATATTTTACGTATTCCCAGCCGGAAAATCTCATGTGTATGGGTACCGCAGACTTCCATGATGCGAAGCTTCTCTCCCTCATACGACTGAATGATATCCAGCGCCTTCTGTTTCACGTTTTTTTCCATTAAAGTAAATCCTCCATTACGCTCTCTGCTTCGCCTTCATCGTCATCTGTAATTTTTGCAATGGCAACTCCCGCATGAACCATCACATAATCTCCCGGCTCCAGATCATTCAGCAGCTGTGCCGAAACCTCCCTTCTTGCTCCATTTACATCTACCATTGCAGTTCCTGCCTGCAGCTTCACAACTTTTCCTGATACTCCTACGCACATCCTGTCGTTCCTCCTTTTTCCTTATACCCTGATTTACTAATCCGGATTACAGGCCGCATAAAGCGCCTGTCCAATGGATATTCCGCCATCGTTTGGCGGGATCATATGATGTATGATTACCTGAAATCCTTCTGATTCCAGTTTGTTTTTACACATTCCCAAAAGCAGAGTATTCTGAAATACACCGCCGCTTAACGATACTGTATTTATGTTTTCTTCAGCCCTTATTTCCATACAGGCCTTTACGATCATCTCTGCCAGCTTTTCATGAAAAACATATGCCAGATACGGCGTATCTTCTCCTTTCGTTTTCTGTTGGATGATCCAGCTTACCAGATCCTTTGTATTAAGGATCATTTTTCTCTCATCAGATAATCCATCTTCTGTTTTTGGTTCTTTCTGTATAGTCAGTTCTATCTGGTCTGCTTCTGATTCATGACATTCCCTGTTTTCTTTCAATTCCGGATATTTTTCCGCCCAGTACTGAAGCGTGATGGATGCCTCCCCTTCAAAGGAAGAACTTCTCCGGATTCCCAGAATCGCACTCACTGCATCAAAGATTCTGCCGGCACTGGTGGATTCCACCGCGTTCAGCCTGCGCTTTGCCATCTGATACTGTATCTGAAATGTCTGGCGGTCACACAGATTCAGCGGTTCCGCCATCATCCATGCATCCTCAGGACTTTCTGACATACCGGCGATCATAGCCACTGCAATGCGCCATCCTTCTTTTGCCGACGCATCTCCGCCGATCTGCAAAAACGGGCTGACAGACGCCGCACGTGTAAAGCCCTGTGTATCCGCAAGCAAAATCTCACCGCCCCAGATGGTTCCGTCTGTCCCATATCCGGTACCGTCAAAGGACACTCCTATCACCGGCTCCAGATAATCGTTTTCTGCCATGCATGAAAGGATATGCGCATAATGATGCTGCACCTGGATCACCGGAATATCCAGTTCCTGTGCCACTTCAACAGAATGATACAGGGGATGAAGATCACATGCCACAAGCTCCGGCTTCACTTCCAGAAGCGTCTCCATACGCTGAAGTGTTTCCTTCAGAGCACTGACCGTTCTGATGTCGGCCAGATCACCGATATACGGAGAAGGATAATACAGGTTCCCTGTTTTTAACGTAAAGCTGTTTTTCAGCTCACCACCTATTCCAAGAACACATCTTCCACTACTGTTTTCCTTTAAATCTGTAACCATAAACGGAAGCGGTGCATAGCCCCTTGATCTTCGGATCATATACGGCTGTCCTTCAAAAACATCCATTACCGTATCATCTGCACGTACTCTGATATCCCGGTCGTTGGAAAGAATCACATCACACAGATGGGAAAGGGACTCTTCTGCATCTCTGTCATCTCTGCAGATGGGAGCTCCTGATTCATTGCCGCTGGTCATGACAAAGCAGTCCGGCATATCCAGTCCGTCATCATACTGAAACAGCAGAAGCTGTATTGGTGCATAAGGAAGCATCACACCCAGCCTGGAATTTTCCGGTGCACAGATATCTGCCACCTTTCCATTTTCTTTTCGCTTCAATAACAGAATCGGTTTCTGATGCCCTGTGAGAATATCTTCCAGTTCCTGTGTGATCTCACACTCCCGGTGCACCACGTCCATGTCTCTCATCATAATCGCAAATGGCTTCATGGGCCTGCTTTTTAATTTCCGCAGTTTCGAAACTGCTTTCTCACTGGTGGCATCGCAGCACAGGTGAAAACCGCCGATTCCCTTTACTGCAATAATCCCGCCCTCTGCAATGGTTTTCCTGGCAGTCAGTATTGCCTCTCTTCCCCGCTGCGGCTTTCCCAGCAGATAAACCTCCGGTCCGCATTCCGGACAGCATACAGGCTGTGCATCATACCGTCTTGTACTTGGACTGTAATATTCTGTCTCGCATTCCGGACACATGGGAAATTTTTTCATACTGGTTCTCTCCCTGTCATAAGGGAGAGCATCCAGAATCGTCATTCTTGGTCCGCAGCAGGTACAATTGATAAATGGATGCAGATACCGCCGGTTTCCGGGATCAAACAGTTCTTTTTTACATTCATCACAGATCGCAATGTCCGGAGAAATAAAAATCTCCCCTCTTGTTTTCTCACTTTCTATGATTTCAAACTGATCCCAGGACGGTACATCTTTTTCTTTTTCATGGACGTCAATCTTTAAAATCGCTGCACGGCGGGGAGGTTTTTTTCTGAGCAGTTCCAGAAAACGGTCTGTCTGCTCTTTTGTTCCCTGCGCCATAATCTCCACATAAGGACCTTTATTACACACATAGCCGTAAATACCGCAGGACACCGCATGCCGGCTGACTGTGGGCCTGAACCCCACTCCCTGTACCACGCCATATACACGTATTTGTAATGTTTTCACGATTCCTGCCATCTCTTATTCCTCACATAGTCTTCCTGAACATGCAAAATGAGGGATATCTATAAAAGCTATATTTTCTGCAAACATGGGCTTTATCATATCGTCTGCAATTACCAGTGTATAATCCCCTTCTTCTGCCAGCCTGATCAGGTCGGCTTCTTCTTTTAACATCAGATCCCCCTGTTCCTTCAGCTCCGTCTTCAGCATAAAGAAGCTGGCAACGGTAATCTGTGCCTGTTCTCCCAGTTTTTTTCTCAGAAATTTGCGCGCCTCATTGGCAAGAACCTGCTGGTGTACGATCAGAATTTTCTGATCTTTCCCTTCTTCCAAGAGCTTTTCCCCGGAAAAGAACTCCGAAATCGGAGGGTAGCTGATCTCATATGGTGTTCCAAAACACTGTTTCAAATATTCCGCCGCTTTAATTCCGGAAGGAGACAACACCAGATTTTTCTCTGCCTTTGACGCCTCACGAACCATATCCAGTCCGTCGCCCATTCCGTAGCACACAATATGTTTATCCTCTCCCAGCACACGTTCTAACTGTTTCTTTATCTGAAGGCTGCTGACCGAAAGGGGAGTGGCTCCGATCACTCCGATTCTTCCCGGCTCCGTTTCCAGCTTCTCCACTGCAAATGTACGGAACAGTTCCATATAAGCCATTTCTTCTCCCACATCGTACTGCGGGATTCCGGATGTCTCTATTGTCAGTACAGGAAGTTTTATCTTTTTCTCAGCCATTCTCTTCAACGCCTGATAATCTGTTCCTATAACTGCCGGAACCGGCGTGCCAATAACACAGGCAAAATTTGCTTCTATCTGCGCAGCAGCTTCCTGAAGCTTTTCCACCAGTCTGTCGTCTCTTCCGAATATAGCATCCATATCACGAAGACCCGCACTGAAAATACAGCTTCTCTGCAAAAACCATCGCGGTTCATCAAATCCGCAGACATTTCCGGTGCATCCTCCGGCATCGCAGATCACCAGGATTCCGCCCATCTCATAAAGTACAGAAGAAGCTCCCGAAATATCCGGGGCAAAGGGTGGAAGATATTTTCTTAATCCTCTCATTTTTTATACCCCCTTTCCTGCTTCTGAAAGCTTCTCAAACAACAGCCGTACCCCTGCAAATCCAAATGGCTGTATATCCGTCTGCCACAATACTGCAGGCACATTTTTGTGATAATAAGCTGCATCTTTTCCAATGACAAAATCAATTTTTTCCTCCGGCCGGTAAAATGTCATGGACGGATCCAGATTAGAATATACCTTTGTCTCAGGACTTAATTCTGAAAGCATGGATAAAAAGCTCCAGTTTTCCTCTCTCGGCGTTCCGTACACCGATTTTACACGAAATCCGTATTTCACCAATGCAAGTGCCATCTCAAACGCATCCCCGTTCATAAATTCTCCCACTGCAAAGGCTGCATCCGGATGGGCTTTTTTAAACTGCTCCACTGCTGCCCGGGCATCTTTTCGATAAGACTCATCTTCAAATTTCACACCCAGTGCCGCCCCCAGCGCTGCGTACTGGCTGGATATTTTATCGATCTGGAACAGTCTTCTGAGTTCAATAAAGGGAATACCTAACCGTTTTTCCAGATCCATGGCTGCAGGCCTTGCCTCTGCATTTAAAACAAGATTAAAGTTTGCCTCTGCCATGTCAAGATACTCCCTGTAATCCCTGCATCGTGACAGCTCCCGGATCTGCTTTACTCCAATACTCTTCAATAATTCATACAACTCACAGTCTTCCAGCAGCGGTGCAAAATAACCCATCAGATTCACGCTGGTTCCACGTTTTTTCTTTGGCTCAAGCAAAGAATATAAAGACTGTCTCACATGTACCATGGGAGGTTTTCTTCCCTCTCTGGTCAGTGCATACATATAACAGGGTCTCACCGGAATTCCCACAATTTCCTCCGCTTTATGACAGACACGCTCCATATCTGTTCCCAGCAGTGCATCTACACAGGTAATGCAGATCATCACAACGGAAGGCTTCTTTTTGCAGGTATCCACAATTTCCTCCACAGCTTTCGGAATCTTTTTCAAATGCCTTCCTGTAACCAGATCCGTCTCTTCCATCTGCAGGTAAAACATTCTTCCTTTATAGGCAGACACATTTCCCAATCCTGTGGTATTTCTTCCGCAGCATCCGGGTGATACCAGAAGCATAATGGAATCCGGTATTGCAAGGCCGGCTCTTTTTACGCCAAATCCTTCTGCGCCCGGCGAATTAAATGCCAGTGTAGCCGGTGAACTGTAGATCAGATGGGCATTGGTCTGATATGCTTTTGGCAGTCCGTTCAGTCCTTTTTCTGCCAATTGTCTGGTTGTCTGATAAAAAGGGGGCGTATTCATCTAGTTCTCCTCTTCCTTTAATAAACTCTCTGCCAGTTTCATAAAAATCCTGCTCACTTCAAGCTCCGGGTCACCCTGAATTACTGTCATTCCCTGATCCTCATAACGGGTTATATCATTGCTTCTCGGTATTTCTCCCAGAATCTTAAGCTGATTTGCCTGTGCAAAATCATTAACCTTTTCCGTTTCATTCTCCACATTTCTGTGATTCAGGATAATGCCGCTCACTGTGGCGTAATTACGGTCTTCAAAATTCTTCACCGCCTGATAGATGTTATTTGCCGCATAAAGAGCCATTTTCTCTCCGGAGGTGACAATCACCACCTTTTCTGCATATCCCTCGCGGATAGGTGCTGCAAAGCCTCCGCAGACCACATCTCCAAGAACATCATATAAAACAATATCCGGCTTCCAGGTTTCAAATAATTCCAGTTCCTCCAGAAGCTGGAATGTGGCAATGATTCCACGCCCGGCACATCCAAGCCCCGGTGTGGGTCCTCCCGTCTCAATGCACAAAACGCCGCCAAAACCCACTCTCGAAATATCCTCAATGGTCTCCGGATCCTCATCCTGTTCTCTCATATAATTCATAACAGGCAGCAAAGGCTCTCCTCCCAGCAGATTAATAGTAGAATCCGCCTTGGGATCACAGCCGATCTGAATCACTCTTTTTCCCATACTTGCAAAAGCCGCCGCCAGATTACTGGTCACTGTGGATTTTCCTATTCCACCTTTTCCGTAAATCGCTATCTTTAACATTTTTCTTCCTCATTTCTTATAATCCTTTTTGTCCTTTTTATTTCATAGCAAATTCCGGCAGAATTTCCGATGAAACAAAAAATGCCCTTCCACTCTGTGGAAGGACATTAAAAATTCATACGACTATAAATACCTGTAATTCTGGATAAGTACAGATATTTCTATAGAAGGATACTATTTCATTTATTAAATGTCTTCCGGATCGAAATAGGTCTTTCCGTCAGAGTTTTGTTACTATGATAATACCCTATTTTTCACTGTTTATCAACAGTTTACGAAAAAAATTTTGATCAGGCTTTTCTCTGAATCCACTTTTTCAGTATTTTTGCAAGTGTATTTAAATCAAGAGGCTTGGCGATATGCTCATTCATACCCACTGTCTTAGCCGCATGGATATCCTCGGCAAATGCATTTGCTGTCATGGCAATGATTGGGATCTGCTTACAGTAGCTCCGATCCATTGCACGGATTGCCCTTGCCGCATCATAACCATTCATTCTTGGCATCTGAATATCCATAAAAATCATGTCATAATATCCATCTTCACACTCGGTGTCAAAACCCGTAAACTTAAGCATAATCGGTTGATAGGCATCTCCCGCCAACTCACTGGTCATGTGTTTCTTTCAAGGTCTATGTAATAGATTCCGAAATACACATTGCTCATTGCTCCAATAATGGCTGTATACTGTTTTTCTTCCGCAAGGAGTGTGGTAAGATTCTCGTTGGTCTCATGCAGTTTCTGCTGAGCCGCCAGTTCCCCGGCCTTTGTTTCATTAACAGACTGCGTAGTAAAAAGAATATGTGCCAGCCGACCATCAGCATCCCTGTCCTCCTCAATGAAAGAACACTGATTCCAGTTTACCGTACTTTCGCTTTCCGGACGGGGAAACAACGTACTCTGATACTGCTTTGATATAATACGGGTATGCGCCAGCCGCTCATCCATGGTAGAAAGATCCACAAACTGCAGCATTTCCTCTGAATATTCCGGAAGCATCATATGATGGCAGAAATAGTTCAGCCGTTCCTGTGCACCGCCCGATGCGCCGATATGAGCATGAACGGACTGATGAGATGAAAGCTCTGTAAACTGCCCGGTAACCATATCTATAGAGTAAACAGACGTATAGATTTCACTCAATGACTGTATAATTCTGACCCTGTCCGTCATCTCTTTTTCAGTTTGTTTCAGCTTCTCATCCTCTCTGCGTCTGCCGGAAATCTCACGATAACAGACAGAAGCCGCCACGGACAAAAGCAAAAAATCTCCTGTATTACACCGTGGATTATCCAGTCCCAGGAAGCCCCTGGTTTTACCGTTCACGATAATCGGGGCAGCCATCAGAGAATCTGCCTCCTGAAATTCCCCCTCTTCCTCAAACCGGTCAAGCCACTGCTTAAAATCATCCAGCGGAATGTTCTGCTGCTTTGCGATTTTTGAAGCGGCATTTTCACCACACCACTCATACGTATTGTCGACACAGGTGTGGAGCTCGTCTATTTCAAAAATATATGCTCTGTCCGCATCATAATATCTCCCCAGCTCCGCAAGGAGATTCATATTACACCTCTGAAACACTGTCTATTACAAAAAACCCTTTCAAATATTGTAACAATAAATTACAAAACGAACAATATTTTTCAAGACAGTTTATACAATTTCTTTGCTGCAAGCCTTGCTTTGGCAACATTTATGACTTTTATCTTCACAGGTGTCTCCCACGCGTCCATTCTATTGAGTACATATCGAGCTTTCTCCTGTCCTGTAATCGATTTCAATCCCCGGCTGCACATTATAACAGTACACACAGAAGCAGATTCCTTCCCCGTTATCTTCAACAGAATATGCCTCCATAAGCACTCCACCGGCTACCAGATTATTTCCTTCAAATACAGGTGTCACTCTGTACAATACATGATTATCGTTTTTATCAAGATATCTTGCCACCTGCTCCTCAAATGGCAGCATCCCCTCCACATTCATATATCTCGTTCCGGTAATCAGATTCTTCTCATTTGCATTTTCAGCAGTCAGGCAATATGCGATCAAATGACACCTGTTATATAAATACGGAGGCTTAGAATCAATGATTCCCTCATACTTTGCCTGATTCCAGCCTGATGGCTTAATGCTGCCGATTGCTCCTCTTTCCTGCGTTGGCATTAATTCCCTGCTTATATTCGCATATGCTGCACCACATCTGCCTAATGAATCCAGCCTGGAATAAACTTCAAAAGCTTCTGTCGAAAAATCTTCCTTTTCAAAGAACGGAATATTGTTATTAATCTCTACATAAGCAATCCCGGAATATTCCGGAATACGATATTCTGCAGCAGCTGAGAATCCATGATGACCACCCTGATTCTGATACATAAAATCACTGATCACCATGGCTGCCAAAGCCACACACACAGCCAGAACACCTTTTACGACTTTTTTCTTCATACACATCATGATCCATATTTCGATTTCTTATTTAATGAAAATCCTGTAACACCGTCCCTTTTTATAGAATCGTAAGAATATCTATCAATTTACTGACCAGATAATCCGGTCCTGCCTGCTCTTTAAGCGTTTCAGCCGAAAAACTGGTTGCAACACCGATGGCTTTCATTCCGCCTGCATGCGCTGCCTGTATTCCGTTGGGCGCATCTTCCACAACCATACATTCTTCCGGTGCGACACCGATCATCCGGGATCCTTTCAAATAGATCTCTGGATCGGGTTTTTTGTTTGTGATGTCATCGCCGGTGATAAACACGTCAAAAATATCCTCACGTGCACCGATTGCACGAAGATTTGCAGATGCTTTCATGTAATCCGATGAAGTACATACAGCAAGTTTATAACCTCGTTCTTTTAGGGTATCAAGCAGCTCAAGAATGCGTTCCGGACGTTTGGCCTCATCATCGACCAGTTGACCATAATATTCATAACAACGTTTCTTCATGGCAAGGTCATATTTTACACCATATTTCTCGGATACGCCTCCGATATACCTGTCTTCTCCACAGCCAACAAAAGGAACAAAATCCTCCGGTTTTGCATGCACTCCAAAATCAGCAAGTGCCAGAATAGCACATTTTGCAATCAGTTCTTCTGATTCAATCAAAACGCCATCCATATCAAATAATACTGCCTTATATGTCATTTTTCGTTTTCCTCCTTCAAATAAAGAAAGTACTCATTGTTATTCAAATCTGTTCAACATTTCAAATAAAAAAACAGTTCCCTGACTGGAAAAAATCCGTTTTCTAACCACTTATTTTGTTATATAATAAAGATATCGCTTATTATCAGATAATCACAATAACTTACACCATACCAAGGAGGTTCATATGCCAATAGAATACAAAGACAAAGAATACAAAGAAAGTAAAGCGGAAATACTTCGCCGTCAATCCATAGCAAGATTTTTAAAATATGATCAGGAGAAAATGATCTCTCTTTTTAATCTGCCCCATGATGAAGAAACCATGAAGATTGATTTTCTCGGACAAACCTATACCATAAACCGGAAAAACGGGGAATTGATGCAGGGAGAACGATTCGCGGATCTCGATGAGATGGCATCTATTTACGAATTCCTGACCACAGCAACTCATCTGCCCAACGAGACAAATAACTGGAAATCCATTTCCGCTCTTTGTACAAACACAACTGATACCTCTCTCGGAAGATATGTTGAATACCTCCAGCCATTCGAAGGTAAGTTAAATCTTATGCAGGAAGCCTGCGCAAAGCTTGGCGGTATTCCTGCTGACAAGGGAGATGTAAGCAGCCTGATTCCCGTGTTTAACGGCATAACCGTATGGTTTCAGTATTGGGAAGCCGATGATGAATTTCCAGCTTCTGTACAATTCTTATGGGATGCATCCATCACAGATTTCTTCAGGTGGTCCATTCTCTGGAATATCATGACCTGTATTACTAATCGCATGAAAGAAGTTGTAAGATTATAAGCAGCCTATACCTTCTACGGGAACAGTCCGGAGTGTGTTTGAAATGACATGAATGATTTTTCAAACACACTCTAAGTATCCAGGCATGTTTCCGGATTCCTTTTAAGTTTATGTATTAAGAAACTCTTTAATTTCGGCAATCTGCAAAACAGCCGTTTCTCTTCCAATGTCGTAAATTTCTTTCAGCTTTTCCGGGTTCTTTTCGACTTTTCCAATCTGTAGTTTTTCTTTTGGACGAATTGCAAACAGCTTTCCTTGTTTTTCCTGTTCTTCAATGTGCGCCAGAGTCTGGTTATAGATAATATGACGGTTTTCCATTGCTTCCACAAGCTTTGGGTATTTTCTGTATTTGACCCGTACGAAAGGCATAAGACTATTCTTCTTTTTCTGATAGTGTTCAGGCTGAGTAAGAACAACAACACTTTTATCGTAACCCATTTCTTCAAAATATCTTACCGGAATAGAGTCGGCAACTCCCCCGTCAAGAAGCTTTTGACCGTCTATTTCCACTATTTGAGATACCATCGGCATTGAAGCGGAAGCACGAATCCAATCGAAACAGTGGTCATCCTTTCCCTTGTAGTTGTGATATACGGCTTTCCCTGTCTCAATGTCCGTGCATACCACATAAAATTCCACAGGATTGCTCTGAAAAGTGTCAAAATCGAACACATCGTATTTCAGTGGAACTTCACCGTATGCAAAATCAGTATTGTAGATATTTCCGGTTTTTATCAGACTTTCGAGTCCTGAATATCTCCTGTCATTGCAATACTTCATATTATAACGAACTGCTCTCCCGATCTGTTTCGACTTATAATTGCAGCCAAAAGCAGCACCGGCAGAAACACCTATTATACCATCGTATTCTATTCCATTCTCCATCATTACATCTATGACACCGGCAGTGAACATTCCCCGCATTGCACCGCCTTCTAATATTAAGCCTTTTTTCAATTTATTCACTTCCTTCTTTTGAAATCTTCCGCTTCAGAAGAAGATTGTCACCACTTCTGGATTGCAAAATTGCAAGTTCTACTTTTGCTTTAGCACTTCCGCCATAACCTTTTTATTTTTACCTATTCCCATAAGGAGCTTTCTCTTCTGCCACCATCTGCACACCGGCAGCCTGATTGCCAAAGTCCGGATAATAAACTTTAGCAGATTTTCTTGCCTGGATCTCACCGGCCAGTCGTTCCTTCAGAAGGGTATTTCTCCTGGTGACTGTCACATTTCTCACTGCGTAAGAAAGAGCCTTCTTCGTGCCGACCATCACCAGAATCTTCTTTGCCCGGGTAATACCGGTATAGATCAGATTCCTCTGCAGCATCACATAATGATTCATCAGCACAGGCATAACAACAATCGGATACTCGGATCCCTGAGCTTTATGAATGGTTGTCGCATAAGCATGCACCAGTTCATCCAGCTCGGTGGCATCATACTCAATGCTCCGGCCATCAAAATTCACCAGAAGGGTACGATCCTGCATATCCACGGATTCAATGATTCCGATATCTCCGTTGAAAACTTCCTTATCGTAATTGTTCTTGATCTGCATAACCTTATCGTTTGGCCGATAGACAAATCCACTCCTTCGAAGGCCTTCTCCCTGAGGGTTCAAGGCTTCCTGCAGTGCCATGTTCAGATTGGTCGCACCAACTACACCTCTTTGCATCGGTGTCAGCACCTGAATCTGACTGGCTGGTATGCGATAATATCCCGGAAGCTTCTTATGTACCAGTTCCACAATCTTCTTCGCTGCTTCCTCCGGATCTTCCTGAGTCATAAAGAAGAAATCCGTATTCTTTCCATTGGATATATCCGGCATCTGACCGGCATTAATCTTATGTGCATTCATGATAATCCGGCTGGTCTGGGCCTGACGGAAAATCCTGGTCAGACGAACCACCGGAAATACCTCACTGTCGATCACATCACGAAGCACATTTCCGGCGCCAACCGATGGAAGCTGATCAATATCACCCACCAGGATCAGACGCATGTGAGGCGGGATGGCTTTCATCAGCGCATTCATCAGAACAATATCAATCATGGAACACTCATCCACGATCAAAACATCACCCTCAAGAGGTGTTTCCTCATTTTTCTGATAGCCATCCGGCGGTTTGAATTCCAGAAGTCGGTGGATGGTCTTTGCCTCCAGACCGGTAGCTTCCGTCATTCTCTTGGCAGCTCGTCCTGTAGGGGCTGCCAGCAATATATTCAGTCCAAAGGTGCGATAGGCTGCGATGATTCCCTGAGTTGTGGTGGTTTTTCCTGTACCCGGGCCACCGGTAAGCACCAGAACCTTTGCAGTCGCTGCCCGGCGAATGGCTTCCACCTGCACCTCATCATATTTCATATTTACAGCTTTCTGGATCTTATCCACATCCACAGACAGCTCCGGATTACCGGTATCCTGTCTGGCTTTCATAAGAGAGACCCATAGTCTGTCTGCTGCCGGTTCTGCAGCCAGCTTTTTCAGTTTATTGGCAACACCAACCTCCGCAAAATAAAACGGCGGCAGGTAGATACATTCTTTTTCAATCTCTTTGGCAGCATCTTCCGGAATAACCTCATCCGGCACAAACTGAGGAACCATAATCTTCTCACGGATCAGTTCTTCATCCTTCAGCATCTGATCCATGGTCATAATGATGCTGGTATCCTCCGCCTCCAGAAGCGCTGATGCTTTCTTGATCAGCTGATCACGCTCTGCATAAACATGACCTTCATCTGCCAGCTCACTTAAGGTATACATGAT
>JAXFBD010000033.1:0-21310 GCA_034118545.1 Blautia sp. | reverse complement strand
AAAAGCACATTTCATATAGTATAGTAGGTTTCAGGAAACGGATTTAACTGCAAAGGAGTGAAGGCTTTATGTTATCAGAACAACGTCACAAAGAAATTCTGCATCTTCTCGCGGAAAAAGGAAGTATAAAAACAAGTACCTTATGTAATGTATTATCTGCATCCAGAGAAACCGTAAGAAGAGATCTGGAAAGCCTGGAAGAAAAAGGAATGCTCAGGAGGATCCACGGCGGCGCCGTAAAAATGGAAACACGTCATGAAAATGCCGCACAATATACATCCTTTGAGCAGAGAAAACAAAATCATTCCTTATATAAAGAAGAAGTCGCATTAGAAGCAGCAAATTATATCTCCGAAGGACAGGCAATTGCCCTGGATTCCGGTACAACCTCTCTGGAACTGGCACGTGTTATCAAAAACCGTTTCCATTCCCTTACTGTTGTTACCAATTCCCTTACCATAGCCAATGAGCTCTCTGATGCAAAAGGCATTACCCTGGTTTTGACCGGCGGAATATATAATACTGAAGAAAAGGCATTTCTTTCAGATATGGCAACATTAATTCTGGACAGAATTAATATTGATCTGCTTTTTCTCACCACCTGCGGAATTTCAGTAGAACGGGGCATCACCTATCAGCGGGTAGATGACCTTATCATTCAGTCTAAGCTTATGGAAGCTTCCGACAAAACCATCGTCATCGCGGACAGCTCCAAATTAGGCGCAAATTCTCTTGTACGCATGTGCGGAATTGAAGAAATCTCCATGATCATCACCGATTCCCATGCATCTGCCGAGTCCATCCGGACCCTGGAGAATGCCGGAATAGATGTTGTGATTTCAAAACAAAGAAAGGAAGAAAATCATGATACAAACAAATGATACAAAGAATACTCCCAGTGTTCTTCTTGTTTCTGTAGATGCACTGAAACCGGAATTTGTATTTGAACAGGAACGTCTGGGTGTAAACTTGCCGAATATTACAAAATATTTTCTGGAAAACGGATTAACAGCTCCAAACGGCATGAAAAGTGTTTTTCCAACATTCACCTATCCATGTCATCAGAGTATGATCACCGGAACAAACCCGGCAACCCACAAAACATTTAATAATGGAATCTTTGATCCCACCGGCAGCCATCTTGGTGCATGGCACTGGTTCGTAAATACAGAGGTAAAAACTCTCTGGGAAGCCGCAAAAGAAAACGGCTACTGGTCTGCCAGCGTTGCCTTCCCTACTTCTGTAGGTGCAAAGGGTGATTTTATCGCGCCGGAATTCTGGTGGGACGGTTCTTCTCTTGACAGCCTTTTTATTGATGCCGTTGCACATCCCCAGGGAATCATTCTGGAAATGGAAAAAGAAATCGGACAGTATGCCGGTGGCCTTGATCTTTCCGATGAAGGTGATGCGCAGAGAGGCAAAGCGGCTCTCTGGATGCTTTGCAATAAGATCGCTCCGGTAATTTCCGAAAAACCTTTCTTTATGTCTGCATATTTTGCAAGCTTTGACGAAAGCGCTCATCAAAACGGTGTTTACAGTCAGGAAGCTGCACGCAGCCTGGAAAAAATCGACAAAATGCTTGGAGAGCTTATTGAAGAGGCAAACCGTATCACAAACGGTCATCTTGTCGTATGTGTGGTATCCGACCATGGAACACTGGACAACACCCACAACATCAGTCCCAATGTCCTGCTTCATAAAGCCGGCCTGATCGAAGCAGATGAGTCAGGAAAAGTTCTTTCATGGAAAGCTTTCAGCCAGAGAGCCGGCGGTACTGCTGAAATCCGCCTGGCAGATCCTGCTGACCAGGAAGCTGCTGCCACATTAAAAACAGTTATGGATCAGCTTCTGTCAGATCCGGACAGCGGAATCATGGAAGTCCTCACCGGTGAGGAAGCCAGAAAACGTGGAGGATTTCCGGAAGCAGCCTATGTACTTGTATCCGAAAAAGGCTATGAACTCCGCGATGACGTAATCGGTGACTACTGCCGTACAAGACTTACTCAGAAAGCCCAGCATGGATATAATGAAAACTTCCCTGAAATGAGAGCTTCTTTCATGCTGACAGGTGAAGGCATCGAAAAAGGTTACATTGATAATGTGAAACTGATCGACGTGGCTCCCACACTGGCCGCTCTGATGAATTTTGAACTGCCTGATGCAGAAGGGCGCAATCTTCTGAGATAGAGGTGACACTATGAATACAATAGAAGCCTTTTTTAAAACAGCGGCTGACTTTCTGTGGAAAGACTGGATGCTCGTTATGCTTCTGGGCCTGGGAATTTACTACACATTTATGACCGGTTTTGTGCAGATACGGTTTTTTCCCCGCGTTCTTAAAAGCTTTGTCAGAGGACTGAAAAGCAAAAACGAAGCAAATACTGAATCTGGCAAGTATTCTTCCAACCAGGCACTTTTCACAGCCATTGCAAGCTGTGTGGGAAGCGGCAACATTGTCGGTGTTTCCACCGCGATCCTTGCCGGCGGGCCCGGCGCCCTGTTCTGGATGTGGTTCGCCGCCCTTCTGGGAATGGCCACTAAATTTGCAGAAATCACTCTTGGTGTCCGCTATCATGGAACAACCGAAAATGGCGAAATCACCGGCGGCCCCATGTACTACATTGCACATGGCTTTAAAATGCAGTGGGTGGGCATACTGGTAGCAGTTCTGCTCTTTATCCAGAATGCCGGTGCCACATTAATTCAGTCCAACACTATTTCCAGCGTGGTACAGGAAGCTTTCTCTCTGCCGCCTGTTGCAACCGGCCTTATATTGGCCGTGCTCATGAGCTGCGTTATCAGCGGCGGTTTTAAACGTCTTGTACACACAGCAGAAAAAATCGTTCCTGTTATGGCTGTTTTATATATTTTCGGCGGCCTGCTCGTAATCCTGCTGAATATCAATGCTCTCCCGGGAGTGGTGGCATCCATTTTCAAAGGCGCCTTCAGTGTAAAAGCCGGTGTCGGCGCAGCTGCAGGTCTTACCATGAAACAGGCTATGCGATACGGAGTGGCAAGAGGTCTCTACTCCAATGAAGCCGGCGAAGGCTCCGCTGCTGTCCTTCACGCTTCCGCCCAGGTTGACCATCCGGTCCGCCAGGGAATGTATGGCATCATGGAAGTTTTTATTGACACCATCCTTTTGTGCAGTACAACGGGATTCACCGTGCTGGTCACAGGTGTTAACCAGACACATACAACTGCTTCCACACTGGCAGCGGCTGCCTTTGGTTCCACCATTTCCGGACTGCAGTTTGTCATTTACATCAGCCTCATCCTCTTTGCAGGAACATCCATTATGAGCCAGTGGTATTTCGGACATGTGAGTCTGACATACCTTAAGAAACCAAAAGGTGCCGTAATTTATCGGTTTATTTTCCCGATCCTGATCATGATCGGCAGTCTCAGCACCATTGATATGGTATGGTCCATTCAGGACTGCGCCCTGGGTCTGCTTATCATTCCAAACGTAATCGCGCTGGTAATTCTCGGACCGGAGGTAAGAAAGCTGCTCAAAGAATTTACAGATCCAAAAAATGAATATCTGAAAGAAGAATGAAAGGAATCATAATTGACATGAAAGCAGAATTACAAACTTTTATCGATACAATACCGGCTGTGGCAGATGCAGCAGCCCTGAAGGAAACTTTCTGGCTGAATGGCAAGAAGCTTCCTGAAGCAGAACAGAATATTACAGAGGTAAATCCTTCCCAGATCAAAGATGCCAGCGATCGTCTCATCCGTTTCGCTCCATATCTGAAAAAGGTATTTCCGGAGCTGGAAGAAACAAATGGTATCATTGAGTCAGAACTTCGTGCCATCCCGTCCATGAAGGAATTCCTGAACTCTGTTTATGGTGCCGAAATCGAAGGAAACCTTATGCTGAAAATGGACAGTGATCTTCCCGTATCCGGATCTGTCAAAGCCCGGGGCGGAATCTACGAGGTTCTGAAACACGCTGAAGACCTTGCACTGGAATCCGGCAAGCTGCAGCTTACTGATGATTACAGCATTCTGGCTGAGCCGGAATTTCTGGAATTCTTCGGCCAGCATACTGTTCAGGTGGGAAGCACAGGAAACCTGGGAATGAGTATCGGTATCATGAGTGCCAAGCTTGGATTCCACGTAATCGTCCATATGTCTGCCGACGCAAAGCAGTGGAAAAAAGACCTGCTGCGCAGCCGCGGCGTAGAAGTTATCGAATATGCCGATGATTACTGTGCAGCCGTAGAACAGGGACGTAAAAATTCCGATGCAGATCCCATGAGTTATTTTGTAGATGATGAAAATTCCCAGAACCTGTTCATGGGATACAGCGTTGCCGGCGAAAGACTGAAAGCGCAGCTTGAAGAACAGAATATAACTGTTGATGAAGACCATCCTCTCTTTGTTTACATTCCCTGCGGAATCGGCGGTGCACCGGGCGGTGTTACCTATGGAATCAAGCAAATCTACGGCGATAATGTTCACTGCTTCTTCACCGAGCCTACACATGCATGCTGCATGATGCTGGGAATGGCAACAGGTCTTCATGACGGTGTCAGCGTAAAAGACCTGGGAATCGACGGCAAAACTGATGCAGACGGACTTGCTGTGGGACGTCCTTCCGCTTTTGTGGGAAGAGTTATCCAGCCTATGCTTTCCGGTATTGCAACAATTCAGGATAACAAGCTCTATGATCTGATGCGCGGTCTTCTGAAAGAGGAGGAAATCTTTATCGAACCAAGCTCCTGCGCAGCTTTTGCAGCTCTGATCCGTCCGGAAGATATGAAAAAATATATTGCGGAACAGGGATTAACAGATAAAATGAAAAATGCGACCCACATTGCCTGGGCAACCGGAGGACGCATGGTGCCGGAAGAAACACGGGAAGCTTATATTAAAACAGGGTTATAAAATTTATGAAATACAGATTACTGGTTTTAGATATTGATGGAACTGTAACAAATTCTGACAAAAAAGTTCTGGAAAAAACACGGAAATCTATCATTCGCCTTCAGGAAAGGGGCGTCCTTGTGGCAATTGCCTCAGGACGCGCCCCCAAAGGCGTATATTCCATTGCAGAGGAACTGGAGCTTCACCGTTTCGGCAACTATATCCTCTCATTCAACGGAGCCAAAATCATAAATTTCCAGACAAAAGAATGTATCTATGAAAAACGCCTTCCGGCATACCTCCCCGGCCGTCTCTGGAAAGATGCCCTTAAATATAACCTGGGTATTCTTACTTATTCAGATGACAGCCTGATAGCCGGAACCCCTCCGGATCCCTATATGGCTCTGGAATCCAGAATCAGCAATATGCCAGTAGAATATCACAGAAATTTTCAGACCGATGTGAATTTCCCCACAAACGGCTGTCTCCTCACCGGATCTCCCGAAAATATCGAAGCGCTGGAACCCACTTTTGCCTGTAAATATTTTCACGAAACAGAAATCTTTCGTTCCGAGCCATGTTTTCTGGAGGTAGTACCCAAAAACGTAGACAAGGCATACAGCCTTATGCATCTGCTGAAAATTCTGGGAATCCAGCGCGAGGAAACAGTCTGCTGCGGGGACAGCTTCAACGACATCACTATGGTACAGTTTGCCGGACTCGGCGTTGCCATGGCAAACGGCCAGGAAAAATTAAAAAAAGTAGCCAACTACGTCACCGAACATGATAATGACCATGACGGTATTGCAGAAGTGGTTGAGAGGTTTTTCTGATAAAAAGCTCTCAACCGCTTTTGTATTTCTCATATTCTCTTTACGCTTCTATCTCACGGATCAGATTTACCATTTCAATGGCTCCCAGTGCACAGTCATAGCCTTTGTTGCCCGCCTTTGTACCTGCGCGCTCAATGGCCTGCTCAATATTATCCGTAGTCAGTACACCAAACATAACCGGAATATCACTGTTAAGGGAAACAGAAGCGATTCCCTTTGATACTTCGCTGCAGACGTAATCATAGTGACTTGTACTTCCCCGGATAACCGCTCCAAGGCAGATAACCGCATCATATTTGCCGCTCTTTGCCATTTTTGAAGCAATAAGAGGAATTTCAAATGCTCCCGGAACCCATGCGACATCAATGTCCTCTTCCTTAACATCATGGCGAAGAAGTCCGTCAACAGCACCGGACAACAGCTTAGAGGTAATAAATTCATTAAAACGTGCTGCAACAATACCGATTTTGATCTGTTTCGAAACTAATTTTCCTTCAAATGTGTTCATAATACTCTCTCCTTTATTCATAATTTAAAATATGTCCCATACGCTCCTGCTTTGTTTTCAGATAAAACAGATCATGAGCCGTCGGCCGTATCTGAATGGGAACACGTTCTGTAATTTCCATGCCAAATTCGGATAACTGATAGACCTTATCCGGATTATTGGTAAGAAGACGCAGTGTTTTTACACCAAGATCCCTGAGGATCTGTGCTCCGATATAGTACTCTCTCTGGTCTCCCGCAAATCCCAGCGCAAGATTGGCTTCCAGTGTGTCCATTCCCTTCTCCTGCAGTTCATATGCCCGAAGCTTGTTGATCAGTCCGATGCCTCTTCCCTCCTGGCGCATATAAAGCAGGATTCCTCTGCCCTCTTTCTCAATCCGGGTCATGGCAGCTGCAAACTGTTCTCCGCAGTCACAGCGAAGGGATCCGAAGGTATCTCCGGTGAGACATTCAGAATGAACACGGCAGAGAATATTTTTCCCATCCCCGATTTCTCCCTTCACCAGAGCAACATGATGCTCACCATTTAACTGGTTTACATAACCATACGCCTGAAATTCTCCGTATTTTGTGGGCATTTTTGTTACTGCCACCCGTTCCACCAGCCTTTCATGCTGTTTACGGTAATTCTGCAGCTCTTTGATGGTGATAAACTTTATATTCCATTTCTGTGCCAGCAAAATCAGCTCCCGGGTACGCATCATTGTTCCGTCTTCACGCATGATCTCGCAGCACAGACCACATTCCTTCAGCCCCGCCAGACGCATCAGGTCCACTGTAGCCTCTGTATGTCCCTCTCGTTCCAGTACGCCGTTTTTGCAGGCCAGAAGGGGAAACATATGACCCGGGCGGCGGAAATCCTCCGGTTTTGCATCTTCCTCCACACATTTCATCGCAGTAACAGACCTTTCAGCCGCGGAAATTCCCGTAGAAGTATCCACGTGATCGATGGAAACTGTAAAAGCAGTCTCATGATTATCCGTATTACTTGTAACCATCTGCGGGAGATTAAGCTTTTTTATGTATTTTTCCGACATGGGCATACAGATCAGGCCTTTTCCGTGCGTTGCCATAAAATTAATGTTTTCCGTGGTGGCAAACTGAGCGGCACAGATAAAATCCCCCTCGTTTTCCCGTTCCGGATCGTCTGTGACAAGGATTATCCGCCCCTGCCTTAAGTCCTCCAGAGCTTCTTCAATCGTGCTAAACTGAAACATACTATTTCCTCCTAAAATCCATATTTTAATAATAATTCCCGTGTGATATCGCTGCTCTGCGACGAAACATTTCCGGGCTGAAGCAGTTTTTCCACATATTTTCCAATCATGTCTGTCTCCAGATTGACCATATCCCCAATCTTATGCTTTCCAAGTGCAGTGACTTTTGATGTATGAGGAATAACCGATACGGAAAAAGAATCCGGCTCCGTTTTAGCCACTGTCAAACTGATTCCGTCAATGGTAATGGAGCCCTTTTCCACAACATAGCGCAAAATAGACGAAGCCGCCGAAATGGTATACCATACAGCATTATCATCTTTTTTGATGTGGGTAATTCTTCCCGTACCATCCACATGACCGACCACAATATGACCTCCGAATCTTCCGTTTGCCGCCATGGCCCGTTCCAGATTAACGAAGCTGCCAGGTTTCAGAAATGCAAAGGCTGTGCGGTTAAGTGTTTCGTGCATCACGTCTGCCCGAAAGCTGCAGGAATCAAAGTCCGTAACTGTCAGGCATACGCCATTGACTGCAATGCTGTCCCCCTTTTTCACATCCTCAAGAACATCAGAAGCCTGAATCTGCAGGACTGCAGAATGTGTGCCTTTCTCAATGGCTTTCAGAATTCCCATTTCCTCAACAATTCCTGTGAACATTTGACACTACCTCACTTTCTATGAGAAAATCTTCTCCCAGCTGCGTAATTTTACTGTTGGTGAGAAATACAGCTTCTGAGGGAGCTGCAAATCCGGTTCCTGCTATGGGCGACCTGGCTTTTTCCCCTCCAAACAGCTTTGGCGCAATGTACGCCTGCACCTTTTGTACAATTCCGCACTCCAGAGCAGACCAGTTCAGAGCAGCGCCGCCTTCCAGCAGGATGGAGTCAACCTCATACTCCTCCCCGAGAATCTTCATCAGAGACGGCAGAAAAATATGCCCGTCTTTTTGCTCCGGAACTGTTATTACACGACAGCCTTTCTGCTCATAAACTTTTTTCTGCTCGTTATCTGTACATAAAGTTGCCAGGACGGTGGGAACCTGTGGTGCCGTCTGTACGATCCGGGAAGTGAGAGGGGTACGAAGACGGCTGTCGCAGATAATCCGTACAGGATTCCTGCCATTTTCCACTCGGCATGTGAGCAGAGGATCATCCAGAAGAACTGTGTTCACCCCCACCATAATCCCGGTATATCTGCTGCGCTGCATATGAACATGCTGCCGTGCCTGTTCCCCTGTTATCCATTTGGATTCACCGGTATAGGCAGCAATTTTTCCATCAAGAGTCATGGCGTATTTCATTACTACAAAAGGTCGTTTTGTCTGTATGTAATGAAAAAATACTTCATTTAGCTGCCTGCATTCTTTCTCAAGAATATGCTCTGTCACCTGTATTCCATGGTCTCGAAGAATACGGATTCCCTTGCCGGCAACCGCCGGGTTGGGATCACCTGTTCCGACAACAACCCGGGAGATACCTACTTCCATAATGGCATCGGTACAGGGCGGTTGCTTTCCGTAATGACAGCAGGGTTCCAGAGTAACATAAAGAGTAGAGCCTGCGGGGGACTCCGTACAAGAAGCCAGAGCATTTCGTTCTGCGTGAAAATCACCGCAGTGTTTATGGTATCCCTGACCGATCACGCGGTCATCCTTTACAATAACTGCCCCCACCATGGGATTGGGGGATGTGCATCCCCGGCCTTTTTCTGCAAGCTTTAGAGCCTGTCTCATATAATCATAATCATTCATCTGACGCCTCCTTATTCTATTGTTTGGGAACCTGATTTCTTAAAATAAAAAGAACCCTGAACAAAATCATTCAGGGTGCTTCTCGTCATAAACAGCGATAACCAAATTTAAGATAAAAAAAATCTGGAATGATAAACATTCCAGAGCATTACTGCCATAATACAGGCAGTTTATCTTCTTTCATCCAGACTATACTGTCGGCTTCGGAGTTTCACCGAATCATGCCTTGCGGCTCGTGGGCTGTACCACCGGTGGGGAATTGCACCCCGCCCTGAAGATTCCGTCTTTAATTGACTAAAGTATACAGACATTTCATCAATTTGTCAACCGAAATGTAAAAACCAGTTACAAAAGGTAATCCGGCATTTCCTCTGTCAGGCGAACCGGACGGTTTTCTTTTTCAGCAGAAGCCTGTCCGGAAATAAATTTCACCTGAATTTTTTCACTGTCCAAAGGTGTCACTACAGACTCCCTTACTCCCCGGGACGAAGTCTTTGTGTTTCCCGCACCTCCTGTTGTTTTGCCTGCTCCTGCAGCGCGTCTTATGCTTGCTTTACCTACCGACACGATCCATTACCTCCTCTGCCAATTTCGTATATTCTTTTGCACTTCGGCTGCTTTTCTTAAATTCCACCACCGGAATGCTGCTGTCCTGGGCCCATTCAATGGAACTGTCCACACGAATATAGGAATCGAACAGATACATATCCGGCATCTCCCGCAGAATTTCCATGGTCTGTTTAAAATAGGTCTTCCGGGTATCCACTTTTGTAACCACAATTCCCAGAACCTCCAGATCCGGAGTGATTTCTTTTACCTCATTGAGAAAATCAAACATATTTGCAAGCCCAAACATTCCCCAGGGACTTGCCTCAACCGGAACCAGTACCTTATCAGACGCACACAGAATATTCATCACCCAGCCGCCAAGGGTAGGTGGCGCATCAATGAGAATATAATCATAAACCCCTGAATCTTTAACCTTCTGCAGACATTTCCGAAGAATAAATTCTCTCTGCCACTTTGTAAAAAGCTCATATTCAATGGAGCTCATTAACGTGGAAGATGGAACCAGATCCAGATTTTCATAAGGCGTATGTACAATATAATCTGTAAGATCCTGCTGTTTTCCGATGGCATAATAGAGATTTTTTTCGCCGGCCGCCATCTCAAGCACCTTTTCCTCAGAGAAAAAAGACAGAGAAAGATTCAGCTGCATATCTCCATCGATCATCAGAACTTTTTTTCCGGAGCGGGCCATAGCGGCTGCCACATTGGAACATGTGGTGGATTTACCGCTTCCGCCTTTGTTATTTGTAAAACATATAGTTGTAGTCTTCATGGGATATCCCTCTTATCGTCTTTTGATACCATTATAATACATTATTTTTCACGATTCAACATGAACCGAAGCACATTAAACATAAACCAGAACGCAAAACAGGAGCTCTCCTTCCGGAAAGCTCCCTGCTGGTATCTTACTTTACATCATATTATATTTTTTCATCAAGCCTCTCTCAAATTCCAGAAGATGCGCTGCTTCCGCATCCAGATATGCCTCTGACAAATCCTTTTCCAGATTTCTCCATACACAGATGTCGCGTCCTACTTCTCCACCTTTTGCAACAAACAGTTCTGAGACGATACGACCTTTGAAATCCACATCCGCCAGTGCCTTGAAGATTTCATCAAAGTTAATGTGTCCTCTTCCGGGGCATCGTCTGTTGTTATCACCGGTATGAAGTCCATACAGCTTATCTCCCACCAAATGGATTGCATCAGAAAAGCTGTCTTCTTCAATATTCATGTGATACGTATCAAGAAGAACGCCAATATTCGGTGCATCAACACGTTTAATATAATCCATTGCTTCAGCAGCAGTGTTCAAAATACAGCCTTCATAACGGTTTACAACTTCCACACAATAGGTAACGCCATAATCTTCAGCAGTTTTTACAATTTTTTTCATAGAATCCACAGAACGTTCAATAATCGGCTCTTTGTCTCCGGATAAATCTTCTTTCGGAAGACATCCCCAGCCGGCATAACTTACACCGGAAATAATTTTTCCGCCCATGTATCCTACTCTTTCCACAATATTTTTGAGATATTCAATGCCGCCCTGACGAACACTTTCGTCTGCACTGGAAACATCAAAACGTGGATCCAGTCCCAGACTGTAGGTAAGCTCAACATTTTCATCTGCCGACAGTTTTTTCAGCTCATCCATTTTTTCTTTACTCATCTCAAGGAGAGCCTGAGCCTGAAATTCAAGTACATCAAATCCCAGTTTCCCAACTTTTCGGATATACTTTGCATGGTCACAATCCCAGTTTTTTTCCCAGAAATTGATAAAAATTCCAAGTTTATTCATATTGCCATCTCTCCTTTTCAGTCTTTCGGAAACAATTTTTCATACTCGTTGCAAAGTGGATACAGAATCGGCTCGTCCTCTTCAATATCAGCAAATCTGGCTGTAGGTTCTGCGAAATAATTATCTGTATTATCATCATTTACTTTGGAAACCTCTCCGCAGATAAGTGGGCCATCTCCTACCTTTGCACCAAATGTATGGTTTACATAAGGTACAAGACGAATGCTGTTTCCTTTTGTGATATACACCGGCTCACCAGCCTTTGTCACACAGGGAATACCATCACTGTAATAGTGTACATCGCTTTCATAATCAACGCTTCCATCCTCTTTTTTCAGATAAAAACGCGTTTCCATTGTTCCTCCGAAACGGTTAATGATATCCTCTGTTTTTTCAATATGGTAATGAATCGGCAGTCTCTGTCCTTCCTTAAAAACAAGAATTTTTTCTGCGTAAGGAGATCCCACACCAGGTTTTCCCAGCTTGCCGTTACGAATGGTAAAAAGAACTGCTCCGATCTTATCAAAATCTCCGCTTCCAAAATCAGTAATATCCCAGCCTGCCATTACTTCACGAATGGTGTCAATATTATCCTTGTTTTCTTTCCACTCATCCATGGTCCAATAGGCAAATCGCGGTAATTTAAAATTGTTTTCATCAAGCAAATCAATTGCCCATTTAATAGCTGCGTTAATCTCTGATCTCTTCATAATAGATTCCTTCTTTCTTATAATATATGGAAAATATTTTCCATTGGTGCCCACCATTCACCTTCCTGCGCACTGTCTACCGGTGTCTGACAGGGATCCGTAAATGTCAGCCAGCGTTTATTTTCTTCATTGGCAGCCAGCTTCTGCATGTCTGCGTCAAAATCTTCTCCAACATATTCAAAATATTTGAACAGATATCCATCCCGGTAAAAAATTGTGAAATTCTGCATATTGGCTTCTTTTTGAAGTTCTACAATACTTGGCCAAATCTCATTATGCAGTTTTTTGTATTCCTCGAATTTTTCCGGTTTTACTTTTATTACTTCACCAAATCTCTGCATATCGCATCTCCTGTTTCCATCAATATATTAAATAAAATATTTACCGATCTGAGCAGAAATAACCTCTCCGGGCTGCTGGAAGAATTCTTCTCCTTTCAATTCTGCGACAATCTCTTTTTCTTTGAAAATAAGCATTCTTCTTGATAAAGAAATAATCTCATTCATATCTGAAGAAATCAGTACAACCGCTTTCTGCTCCTCCTTTGCAAGCTTCCAGATCAGATCGTGAATATATTCTTTTGCACCAATATCCACACCGACAGTTGGTTCGTCAATAACAATAATATCGCAGCTTGCGGAAAGCCATTTTGCAATACTTACCTTCTGCTGATTTCCACCGGAAAGACTTCCTGATTTTGTGGTTACCTTCGGTGTTTTTATTTCCAGCTTATCAATATATACATTTGCATTTTCCCGTTCTTTTTTCGTATTAATGAACGGAAGCTTTCCGTAAAATTTTTCCAGAGAATTCATACAGATATTCATCTCCACAGAGTTCTGCAAAAAGAGTCCTTCCTCTTTTCGATTCTCTGTAACATACCCGATTTTGTATTTATGAAGGCTTTGGGAAAGGCTGTTCAGCTTCACTTTATTTCCCCATACATAGATTTCTCCTTCGTCCATGGGATCCACACCAAAAATTGTACGGATCAGCTCTGTACGTCCGGATCCAACCAGGCCATACATCCCAAGGATTTCTCCTTTTCGCACTTCAAAGCTCATGTTATGGAAACCATGATATTTTGACCCGATATTTACCGCCTTCAAAGCGACTTCATTATGATCTGCGTCAAGACGTCCCTTATATGCCAGTAAACTTTCACGGCCAATCATCATTTTGACCATTTTGTCTTTATCTACATTCTCAATCAATTCTGTTCCGACGAGTCTTCCATCACGGAAAACTGTGATTTTATCACAGATCATCTGAACCTCTTCAAGCTTATGGGAGACAAAGATCATAGCTACTCCCTGTTCTTTCAGCTTGCGCATAATGCCAAATAAAATGTCAGCTTCATATTGTGTCAGTGATGATGTGGGCTCATCCAGCATCAGAACTTCCGCTTCTGTACTCAACGCTTTCGCGATCTGAATCAGCTGTTTATGTGCTGCACTTAAATGACGGACAGGAGTTGACGGATCAAATTCAAGTCCCACCATATCCATATAAACTTTTGCTGTTTCATTAACTTTTTTCCAGTCAACAAAACCTGCTTTTGTAAAACGTTTTAATTTATCAAGACATATATTTTCTGCAATACTGCTGTTTGGAATCAGGTTAATTTCCTGGTTAACGATACTAATATGATGATTTACAGCATCCTCATATCCATGCAGGTGAAGCGTTTCACCGTTCATAACAACCTGACCCTCATCTGCCTGATAAATACCACAGATAATCTTCATCAGCGTACTCTTGCCGGCTCCGTTTTCACCTAAAATCGCATGAATTTCTCCATTCTGGAAATTAACGGAAATATCCTGCAGTGCTTTAACACCTGGAAAAGATTTCGAAATATTCTTTAATTCAAGCATGTGCTGTCCTCCGTCAATTCTGACTATATATGTATTTCATCTAACCTCTTTGCTGCCTGTTAGTTGTATTCAAAGTTATAAAAGCGTCCTTTTCACGATATACACGGAAATAATGTCTGGGGACACCCCGGAGAGTTTTCCCCTCCGGGATTTTTTCCCTGTATGCTGGCTTATCATGAATTATTATGTGCTTTATTCTTTAAATGCCCGATACATTAATTAGCCTTCTGTGAACCAGTCTGTCTCTAATGTTCCGATTAATTCTGCTGCTTTTGCCTCGATATCTGTCTGCCATGTGTCTGCATTATCCTTGTTAATGAAGATGTATCCTGTGTCAATGAATTCACCAAATTCATTTGGCTGCCATCCATCTTTTAACATACAGAGAATCAGAGAAGAAACATATCCCATAGCCCATCCGTTCTGTGCTACTGTATAGTCGATCTGTCCATTTTCAATTGCATTCATAACTTCATTAGACTGATCCATACTTCCTGCGAAAATATGATCTGCATCCGGATTTGTTCCATAGTAATCTGCAAGTGCATTTGCAAGACCCTGTGAAGCAGTACCACCAGTTGTGATAATTCCCTTTACGCCTGCATTTGCTGTTAAAGCATCAGAAATCTTCTCATATCCCTGGTCAACTGTAGAAATATCCGCTACTGTCTGTGCAATAGAAACGTTCTCATATTCTGCTACAGCATCTTCTACACCCTGCTGTCTCTTCTGGGTATTAACATCACTTAACTGTTCAAGAACATTAATGATTTCACCCTCTCCACCCATAAGTTCAATCAGGTTCTTTGTAGAGTTATATGCCTGTACATATACATCAGATGCAAGTGTTGCTGCGGATTTCTGAGGATCATCCATAAGGCCTGCATAGTTTACTACCTGTCCGCCTGCATCATAGATTTCCTGATAAAGTGCGTTTGCACCTGAAGTATCTGCACCAAATACGAGGAACAAATCATATCCCTGTGCAATTTTTGCTTCAACAGACTGATTCTCTACGTCCTGTGTCCACTCTGTTCCGACCATCCAGTCAATATCCACACCATAATCAGCTTCAAAAGCTTCCAGACCTTCTAATACATAGCTGTCAAAGAATGTATCCGGTGCCGGCCAGTAGCAGTGAAGTTTATATTCTGACGGATCACTTGCCATTTTCCATGTGTTGTTTTCTGCTGCTTTTTTTGTATCAACATTTACTGTAGGTTCTTCTGCCATTACATATGCTGTATTTCCCATCATCATAGTTGCAGCCATAGCCATTGCCAATACTCTTTTTCCTGTTTTATACATTCGCCAAACCTCCATTTTCTTTTTTCATGTTAACCAGCATTGTTCTTTGCCTTTATTTACAAATGCGTTTTTGTCCCCACTTTTTCCGCATCTGAAATAGCTAAATAATTGTTACCCCATCTTTCTGGATACTCTTGTACGGATACTTTCAATAGATACCGCAAGAAGAATAATCGCTCCCAGGAAAGCCTGTTCATAATAAATATCCACATTCATCATGGTAAGACCATTACGAATCATTGTAAGAATCCATGCACCGCAGAAGAAACCTACTGCTGTAAAGTTACCACCGCTTAAGTTAATACCGCCGATCGCACAGATCGCAAAAGAATATAACATCCAGTCTTCACCTGTGGAAGATACTGCCGTACCCGTTCTGGAAGCCCAGATGATTGCTCCCACACTGGCAAGGACACAGGAAATAGTATTACATGCCACCTTTACCATATCCGTACGGATGCCGGAAAGCGCTGCAGCAGATTCATTTCCGCCGGTTGCAAGAATATCTCGTCCAAAGCGCATATTTCTAAAGAAAATTGCAAGAATCACTACGAAGATAATCATAATGACAAATAATCCGGAAGTAGGACCGACCTTGCTTCTTCCAAGAGCAGTGAAATTCTCTGACAGCTTGTATGCATATCCATGAGAAACACCAACCGCAATACCTTCATAAATGAAGGACATCGCCAGTGTAATAATAAAACCTGATAATTTAAGTTTAACTACCAGAAAACCATTGATCAGACCACATACCGCACCAACAAGCAGTGTAAGAATGATCGCCATCGGAGCACTCAGCCCCATATCCTGCATTGCCACACCAAGAACTACGGATGAAAGTGCACCAACCGCACCAACTGCCAGGTTCATACCGCCGATCACAGCAACCATCAGCTGTGCACCTGCTATAAAAGCATATACTGCTGCAGTTCTTGAAAGGTTAAACAGATTGTACTGTGTCAGAAATGCATCTGTCGTAACTGTAAAAATCACTACCAGTAAGATAATTGCTACGACTGCACTAGACCAGCTTTGCAGAAAGAATTTTTTCATTGTCTCACCGAAACCAGACTTGGTTTTTTCATTTTTTTGCATGTTCATTCTCCTTTTTCTTACTGTATTTCCGTCAACTTTTCCGTCAGACACTTCTGGTTGGCCACACCAGATTCGTCTTCCATTTAATTTCTTAAATCACTTAAGTAATTGATTAAAAAATATCGGGAGTCTGTCTCCCTGCATTTACTTAAGTTATTTAAGTTATGGTCAGATTATACATTTGTATCTTGCATTTGTCAATATGTGTTTTTGTTTTTTGTCAATAGTATTCCATTTTTTGCATTGTTTATTGTGCATATTGTACATAACATCAAAAGGGCATACAGTTATCGCTGTATGCCCCCAAAACAGTTTTCTTAATTTTCTTAATATATTATATTTTCAGTATAAAAACGACAATGCCTCAAATTCGTCTCCCGAGTCCTGTATCATCAACGTTGCACCGCAGGCTACATTCAGTTCATCCTGACTCCCAGGTGTGATCACTACATGACGGCCCGCAAGATGCATCTGTCTTTCCCGTGTATATTTCTTAATTTTGTTAAAGAAATCATCTCCGTTTCTCATAAGTCCGCCGCAAAGATATATCGTGTCCGGATCCAGCATATTAATCGCTGTCGCCAGCGCAATTCCAATATATTTTGCCGCCTGATCTATCAGTCTCATTGCAATCTCATCCTGCAGGATCGCTGCTTCGAAAACCATTTTAGCAGTTATTGTTGCCGGGTTCTCATTGCATAATTTCCGAATTACTGTATCTGTTCCCTGCTCAACAATCTGCCTCGCCTGTTCTGCAATAGCACGCCCGGACGCAACCGCCTCCAGACATCCGGTATTCCCGCAGAGACACAGAGGACCGCTGGAATTTACGATTATATGTCCGATTTCACCACTTGTTCCAGATGAACCGGTGTACATTTCACCATTGGAAATAATAGCAGACCCGATACCATACCCCAGACCCACACAGAAAATCGTGGATTCCTTGTTATTTCTTCCCGGCCGTACTTCCCATCTTGCCTGAGCACGATTGGCATTTCTTACGATAACATGATATGGTTTCATGCGCTCCTGCATACAGCTTTGAAGCGGAACATCCTTCCATCCAAAATCCGGTGAAAAAATAACTCTTCCGGTTTCTGATTCGATCAGCCCCGGCATTGCAATACAGATTCCCACAATTGTATCTTTTTCTATCTCTGATTTTTTTATAGTTTCCCAAATCTGATTACTGGTATTTTCAATGCATTTTAACGGGTCTTCCGCATCTTCTGTCGATCTCTTCGAACTCGCCAGAATCGTTCCATCCTGTCCGGTTATTACTACACGCGTTGTTACACGTCCCACATCCACGCCGATATATCTGAAATTTTCACCGCATACAGAAAGCATTTCAGGATGTTTACCCACTCCGGATCCGATTTTTCCCTCCGACTGAATGATTCCTGCCTTCAGCAATTCTTCTGTAATTGTCATAACTGCCGGTATGCTCAACCCGACAATCTGTGCTATCGCAGAACGATTAATTGGCTGTTCCTCCTGAATACAATTCAGAACGTTTCTCTTATTCATATTCCCAATAATTTTTTTGTGAATACTTAAATACCTGGCCATCAGAATTTTCGCCCCTCACTACTCATCTTAATATTTGTAAAATTTGCAAAAACATTTCAAAAAGCACTTGCATTTTTTGTATAATCTGATATGATGACAATAACTAAAGTTGCTTAACTATTTAAAAGTATGCCATTTGAAATCCCAATTGTCAATGACCATTCAAAAAATAATCATAGGCAATCCAAGAAAAGCAATACCATAATCAACTCAAATAAAAGGAGGTTTTAACAAATGAAAGAAAATTACTTACAGAAAATGTTTTCTCTGGAAAACAAAGTTGCTCTTGTAACCGGCGGCGGCCGTGGTATCGGCCAGGTTATCTGCCGTGAGCTTGCACGTGCCGGTGCAGATATCGCAATTTTTTCCCGCTCAGGTGCTTCAGACACCGTGAAGCTTATCGAGTCTGAAGGCGGAAAAGCCCTGGACATCATTGCAGATGCAACAGATGAAGCCAGCGTAAAAAAAGGTATGGAAAAAATTATGGAAGTATACGGAAGATTAGATATAGTAGTTAATAATGCCGGTGTATGCTACCATAAAGACGCTTTTGAAGCTACCGTTGAAGAATGGAGAGAATGCCTTGATATTAACCTTACCGGTGAATATATTGTAGCCCGTGAAGCAGCCAGAATCATGATTGCCAACAATTTCAAAGGAAGCATTGTAAATATCGCTTCTGTTTCCGGACACATTGTAAATATTCCGCAGTGTCAGGCAGCTTATAACGCTTCCAAGGCAGGTGTTATTCATATGACCAAGAGTCTGGCAATTGAATGGGTTGACAAAAATATCCGTGTAAACTGCATCAGCCCGGGCTATGTGGCTACTCCTATGGCTACTGATCCCGAATTCGTTGAGCCGGAATTATTAGCCGCATGGCAGCCTTTATTCCCAATGCACAGAATGGCTCAGCCGGAAGAACTCTGCGGTGCGATCATCTGGCTCTGCAGCGATTCTGCCGCTTATACAACAGGTGCTGATATCATTATCGACGGTGCATACGGGGTAATTTAATCTCCATTTCTCCTGAAGATAAACATATTTAAAAACACTTGGATATATTTGAGTATACCACTTTCAATTAAGAAAAAAAAGCCAAAACAGGATTTATTACAGCTAAAGAGGCTGGTGCAATTCATGACGCACCAGCCTCTTTCTTTATCATTCTCTCAATTCTTAAATCTCATTTCCCGGAAATCTGGGAATTCCGTCAAATCCGACTTTTAAATCTTCGTCTGTAGGAATATAGTCACTCATTTCTCCGTTGTTGAATTTTTCATAAGCAACCATATCAAAATATCCTGTTCCGGTGAGTCCGAATAAGATCGTCTTTTCTTCGCCTGTCTCTTTGCATTTCAGTGCTTCATCGATGGCAACACGAATTGCATGAGAGCTTTCCGGTGCCGGAAGGATTCCCTCTACTCTTGCAAACATTTCAGCCGCTTCAAAAACAGAAGTCTGTTCTACAGAACGAGCCTCCATATATCCGTCTGCATAAAGCTGTGACAAAATGGAACTCATGCCGTGGTAGCGAAGTCCGCCCGCATGATTGGGGGATGGGATAAAGCCGCTGCCCAGAGTATACATTTTTGCAAGAGGTGTAACCATACCGGTGTCACAGAAATCGTAAACGTATTTACCTCTTGTCAGGCTTGGGCAGGATGCAGGCTCCACTGCAATAAACTGATAGTTCTTTTCACCACGGAGCTTCTCACCCATAAACGGAGAGATCAGTCCTCCCAGGTTGGAACCGCCGCCGGCGCAGCCAATGATCATATCAGGTTTTACATTATATTTATCCAGTGCTGCCTTTGCCTCCAGACCGATCACAGACTGATGAAGAAGTACCTGATTGAGCACACTGCCCAGAACATAACGGTATCCTTCATTGTGAGTTGCGCATTCAACTGCCTCGGAAATTGCACATCCAAGACTGCCTGTAGTACCCGGATGATCAGCCAGAATCTTTCTTCCGATCTCTGTTGTATCGGAAGGTGACGGTGTAACCTGTGCTCCATAAGTTCTCATCACTTCACGGCGGAAAGGCTTCTGCTCATAAGAGCATTTTACCATATATACACGACAGTCCAGTCCCAGATATGCACAGGCCATGGAAAGTGCCGTGCCCCACTGGCCTGCTCCTGTTTCAGTTGTAACACCCTTCAGCCCCTGCTTCTTTGCATAATATGCCTGGGCAATGGCAGAATTCAGCTTATGGCTTCCGCTGGTGTTGTTTCCCTCAAATTTATAATAGATTTTAGCCGGTGTCTGCAGCTTTTCTTCCAGACAATATGCACGTACCAGAGGTGACGGACGGTACATTTTGTAGAAGCTCTGGATTTCCTCCGGGATAGCAATATAACGGTTGTCATTGTCCAGTTCCTGCTTTACAAGCTCATCGCAGAATACCACACCCAGCTCTTCAGCAGTCATCGGCTGAAGTGTTCCCGGATTAAGCAGCGGTGCCGGTTTGTTTTTCATATCTGCGCGCACATTATACCATGCTCTGGGGATCTCGTTCTCATTCAGGTAAATTTTGTAAGGAATTTTCTCGCTCATATCATTATCTCCTTTTCTAAAAAATCATGGCATTTTGCCTGTGGAGAAAGGAAAAAAGTATAAAAAAATACCCCTGTCTCCCACAATAACAGTTACTTGCAGGGACAAGAGCAAAACTCCTGCGGTGCCACCCGGCTTGGTATAAAAATACCCTCTCACAGCATACCAACATATGCACAATTTGATAACGGAGTATTCTCTCCGGCTCGCATACTGATGCAGGATGTACATCTTTCTGCTTGCCCTCAGAAGCCCATTCCCTCCTATTTCTGATGCCATGCTCCCACCATTCATGACTCTCTGTGATCAGCCGGACAGAAGGTACTCACTCTTCTTCAACGGTTTAATTCATTAAATAATATATAACATAATATACGCCACATTGTCAACAAATAATTTCAAAAAAATTTTTTTTTCTCTGAATAGTATATACAATTCAGGCAGAAAAGGTTCTGCAGCATAGTAATACTGCAGAACCCGGCACATCATCTCTATTCGCTTTATAGCCTTACTCCTTAATCGCCCAGCGAAGCTTTGTTGATCTTGCCCGCGGATTTTTTATACACTCCTCCTGTCCCGGACGGATCACATCCTTTGAAATTTCCCGGTATACACCTTCACG
>JAXFBD010000032.1:0-8140 GCA_034118545.1 Blautia sp. | reverse complement strand
TCTGTAAACAAAATAATTTTTTTTAATGAAGGGCTGGCCGGATTATCCGCAAAAGTAGCTACCACTGGCTGAAGAATTGCAGATATCGCTCCTGCTGTGGCAGTGATCATTCCAATCTGCATATTGGAAAATCCCGCATTTAAAAGATATACGCTGGCAAATCCCACAATTGCTGCATAGCCCATCCACAGAAAGCACTGGACAAACGAATATTTTACCGTAAGATTCCCGTATTGATTTGTTTTCATGACATATCTCCTCTTTCTCTCTGCTATACCCGCTTCTTTGCAAATTCCTTCTGACTCATTTTTCGCTCTTTCAGAAGCCAGAGAAACTCGTAATATCAATGAACCAGATTCTGTCCGGCAAAAACTGCTGCCAGACCAAGTACCATACTTGCTGCCATATAACAAAATGCAACTGGCATATTACCCTTCTGCATCAAATCTGCCGACTCATAAGCGAATGTGGAAAAAGTTGTAAATCCACCGCACACCCCCACCTTAAGCATCAGCACAAGCTGTGGTGATATAGATTTATTCTTAACTGCAAAAGCGGAAATCACGCTGATCAGAAAAGCACCTGCCACATTAATAAGTAATGTCTTTACAGGAAAACCATTGTCCGCCTTCAACGGCAAAAGCCCCACCAGATATCGGCATACCGTTCCAATAAAGCCACCGATTCCCACAATAATACAATTCATCATAAATCTTTCCTCCCGTTTCAGCTGTATTAACCATTATACGTTCCGGCTTCAGCTTTTTCAACTGCCTTTATTGTTGTTTTCCCAATTTTCTTCCGCCATACTTTTACCATGGTAACCATTTCTCATCTTCCCGCATATCTTTCTGTATCATCAGCTCCTGCTCTGCATGGGATATCGCTCCCTCCACATACCTTCTATACTGTTCAGCCTGGTTTCCTCCAAAAAAGTCCAATATCTCTTTTCTGTCCACCAGTTCATTTTCTTTATCTGCAACATAACATTCATAACTGCTATACTTATAATCCAATGGACTCCGTACCATATTGGCCCGTACAGGATTTAAATGAATATATCTGCTGACCTCCAGAAAATATCTTTCATCCTCTACAAGACGTGATACATAGCGTGAATCAAATACATGTCCTCTTGTACCGTATTTTCGGTTGAAATACATCGCATAATTTTGCATCAGACGCTTCATGATTTTCCATATCTCATCCTTTATCGTCGTGATCAGCATATGAAAATGAGTCGTCATCAGACAATAACTATGTATGGTAAATGGATATTTTTCCCGTGTTCTTTGAAGCATCACAAAAAATATCTCATAATCATCTTTACTCTTATAAAGAGGCATGCTTCTCACACTTCGGGCCATTACATGATACTTTGCATCCTCATACCATATCCGCCGTTTACTGATAATCGTTTTCCTCCTTATATCATTATATATTCGTTTATACGTATTTCTCTCCGATAAAACAAGGTGCCTGTATTTTTGCACCTTATTTTAACCTTTTTCACTTATCTTTCGCTGCTTAATTCTGACAATGCCTCCATATAGCCTATCAAACGTTTTTGCATTGCCTGATCCAGTCTTTGGTATGTCTCTACCAAATTTCCCAGTTCACTGTCCTTTGATATGACATACAACCTGTTCTCCCGGCTCCGCTCTCCTCCATTCTCCGCTCCTGACAATAAATAGTAGGGCGATACTCCCAGTACTTCACTGATGATCAGAATCTTATCCGATACCGGATTCGTCCGCTTTTTCTTCCAGTCACTTATACTGCTCTCTGCTATACCCGTTCTTTTTGCAAATTCCTTCTGACTCATTTTTCGCTCTTTCAGAAGCTCGAATATTCTATCACTTATTGTTTTCATTATTTCTCTCAATGTATCTTTACTTTTCATTTATTAAGCAACAGTATAACTCTTTTGATCTAATTTGTAAATACGAATATATTTGTTTATAAAAATTTAATTGTCCCTGAACCTGTAAAACAAATTTAATCGTCCCTGAGCTATATATCTCTAAACAGCTTCTGAACCTCTTCTGTTCCTTTCGGGCTTCCGCCAACTACAGAACATGGTCCATCCAATGTAACCGCACTTCCATCAATCTGGCATATCCTGCCGCCGGCTTCCTCAATAATTACGGAAGCCGCCGCATAGTCGTATGGCTGTAATTTCAGCTCCAGATAACAGACATTTGCTCCTGAAGCCACACGACATAAATCCAGTGCTGCGGATCCGCCATTGCGTACGGCCAGACTACGAAGATATAATTCCTTTACAATTGCAAAGAGAATATCCGTATGTTCATCGTTATACCTGGCACATCCAAATGCTGTAATTCCTTCCGCAATGCTTCTGTCCCGGATACACAATTTCCGGCCGTTCATCCAGGCACCCTTTCCCCGGATCGCACTGTACATGGTATCCGTAAAAGGATTATAAACATATCCGGCAATTATCTGACGACCAAATGCGGCGCCAACGGAAACACAACTGTGCTGATAGCCAAACATAAAATTTGTGGTGCCATCAATGGGATCAATAAAAAATACAAGTCCCTCTCCAACCTGATGGCTGCTTCTTTCGGTATCCTCTTCCCCGTAAAAAGAAGCGTCCGGAAACACAGATGTTATTCTTTCAATAAGAAATTTCTGAATCTGCACGTCATAATTTGTAACGAAATTAGCAGGACCTTCTTTTTCGTGAATCGTATCAGTGGTGACAACCGCTGTTTTGAGAATGTCGCCCGCCTGACGTACAATTGCTTCCAGACTGCTAAACTGTTGTTTATAAAAATTTAATTGTCCCTGAACCTGTCCCTGTTTATAAAAATTTAATTGTCCCTGAACATAATCAAACATACTCTCACCACACTAACTGGCAGTCCCACACATCTACGAGGCTGTCCTGGAATACGGCTTTCAGTCTGTTGTGGACATCGGTTTTGCTGACGCCTTTTTTGAGAACTACCTGAAGGAAGCCGCCACCTCCGGCGCCGCAGACCAGTCTGCCGTCGATAAGGTCATTAATGCTGCTGAAGATCTGGTCGATGAGGGTATTTGTGCTGCCTTTGTCCACCTTCTGGCTGAGCTCCCAGTGGTAATCCAGCAGGCGGGCAAACTCATCCACATTTCCGCGCTCCAGCTCGAAACGCATCAGGGCAGCCACCCTCTGAATCTCGTTAAGGGCGAAAAGACTGTCCGGTTCATTTCCCACATAACGTCCGATCACATCCCGGAGAAGATTTCTCGCCAGTCGTCGCTGTCCGGTGTATATCAGCGCAAAACGTTCGTCTAATTCTGCTTTTGTCTCTTCTCTGAGTTCAATATGGGTTACTTTTATTTTCTGTTCCACTCCGGGCATGGAGGTAATATATTTCAGTCCGGGTGTGACACCGCCTACCTGATCCTGCCAGCCGCCGCCGGTGGACATGATCTGTTCCATGGCAAGAACATGGCTGTAAAGATCATCTTCTGTGTATTTAATTCCCATAAACTCAAAAACGGCTTTCACACATGCGGCAGAAAGAATGGAGGATGTACCAAGGCCGGAGCCTTTTGGCACATTGGTCACTTCACTGTGCATCACAAAACCGCCGCCCAGACGGGTGAGGATTTCCTCCAGATCATGGCCTTCCCTGGGAATAATTCCGCATGCCAGAAGACATGCTTTCTGAAGAGCAAAGGGATCGAACGGATCTCCGGTTGCCTGCAAAGGTTCAATGGTATCAAATTCCCCATGCACGTCCATATCGCGGCTGTCAAATACAATCTTGTGTTCCGGTATTTTCTCCAGTGTCACCTCCACCGGATTTTCCCGGTTAAGGCGAATGGCCACATTCAAAACTGTTCCGCCGTTTTCGTTGCAATAAGGCGGTGTGTCGCTCCAGCCGCCTCCCCAGTTCACACGGAGAGGGAGTTTCACACTGTGTCTGTCGGAAACAATTCTTGCATTTTCATTATATTCCAGACTCTGAAGAGTCGCCTCCAGAATAACAGACTGAATAGTCCGGAAGCATTTCTGAACCTCGGCTTCATCCCCCAGAACATTTCCCAGGTAATAATGCAGGCGCATTCTGTCACTGAAATCAGAAGCTTTCAGGCGCTTATCAAGCCATTCCAACTGGATTTTTGTCAGTTGGGGCAGAGATTTCATCTGCCTGGCAGGTGTCTGATAACGAATCGCCTTGGTGATCTCATCCATCTGGACAAGCTCCCGCATCCGTTTATCCCACGCAATAATGGCATCGGGATCTGCCGCATTAAATCCGGAACAGAGAGATTTTTTCACAGAAGCCTTCCAGGCTTCCAGCTTACTCTCACAATCTGCTTCTTTTCCGGCAATGAGATCATAAAGCTCCAGCGCCGCAGCAACCGCCTCTTTGATGGTGTCCTTTTCCGGATAAAGAGCCGCCGTCCACAATGTATGCGTATCCGTTTCCCAAAGATCTGTGCCAATCATCCTGCCAATCTCGTCCAGATTCTGTCCAAACAGTCTGTTTTCCTTGGGGTTATCCTCTATTCCATATATCCTTACGACAAATTTTCCATTTCTCTGCTTTAAGCCATGAAGAACCACATTGTCCGGAACAGTTTCATCATGGATATCAATATAGGAAAGCACCACATTGCTTCCCACTTTTGCCTTACTATGTACAAAGGAAACCTCCAGGTAGCAGTTTTCCCCAATGGACGCCCGGCTGCTCAAAACACTGTTATATCCGGCGCAGTCTCCCTGCTTCATACTGCTGCCCACATGGCGGCTCCATCCAAGATCTTTATATTCCTCCACGCCGCCGCTCATCAGCTTCAGAATCTCTCTGGTGGTTCCAAAATGAATAAATTTGGCAGGGGCAAGGCGGAGCAGCTTCAGCCGGTAAGGATGAAGGGCATCCCAGACTCTGGTACGGGCTTCCAGCAATTCCTCGCAGAAATCTCCTTCGGGCTTTTCCTTATAAAACTGCTCCAATGTGGAATCTGCTGCCAGCGGATACAGAAAATCTCCATATAAAGAGAGACGTACCCTTTCACTGACATAACGGTCATAATCCTCCTCTGAAGCAATAAGGCCATACAGAGATTCCAGCATCCCGCTGGAAAAGATAACAGCTCCCGTATCAATATCCACACATTCACTTTCATTGACAGCGCCACAGGCCTTCAGCGTTTCCACCGTCTGCTTATGTAAAAATTTTCTCACATTGCCGTCATCCCCGTTGAGGAAAACACCGTGATTCTTCCCGGTTTCCACATTCTCCTTAAAGGAAATAGCAGCCGCTCCCCTGCCATTGTAATCAATCTGCAGCGGATTAAACAAAAGCAGCACATCCCCGGAAGGAAGAAACATCCCCTCCCGGATCCGGGACGGCACGGAACTCATGCAGATCAGAAATTCATCAAACAAAGTGGAAGTCCTTCCATTTGGAAGCTCATGGGGAACCGGACTGAACAGCTTGCCCAGAGCAGAATACTGAGGCACACGCTTACTGTCCCCGCCGGAATGGATAACCAGCACACGGAGATTCTGAAAACCGCCCTCCTGCTCATGGAGATATTTTATCACCGACAAAGTAGCACCACCGGAACCGACACGTTTTCCTCCACGATCCGGAATCACCACAAACTTCGTCTGCGGCGGCAGAAATCCGGCACGTTCCGCAATCTGCTTCTGAAAACCTTCCGCCTGCTGCTCATTAGACGCCGTCAGCACAATATAATCCCAGTGCGGGAAAGACGGAGATTTGATTGATCTGTTATAATCGTCCCAGCAATCCTGATAAGACTGGGATAAAAAAAGTGAAAATAAATTCTTCATAGTTTCTGTATTCCTCTAATATTAAAATCGCTTAGTTTCTTTTTATATTCTGAAATATGGTAATGATACCAGCCATAGACTGTTTAAATATTCCGTTACTGTTTCAACCAGCTTAATATTGGCAAAATCAAAAATCAATAATCTACCCGATCTATTTTTCTTTTTTTATGCCACTGTCCTAAATAAACGGAACCATAATTCTCAAATAATTCATATTCTGTACTGATCAATTCCATCAGATGTGCTTTTGTATCCTGATTTATTGCAATCAGTCTCTCTGTATCGATATCTACGTCAGGATATTGTTTCAGAAGTTCCCGGATTCGCTCCACTGCTTTGGGATGTGTTTTGACATGTCCCATATCTGGACTAATCTGTTCTTTGGCCTGTTCATACAAATCAATTGCCAGAAAAAAGCTAACAGCAGATTCAACAGCATCTTCCACGGACATTGAATTTTTTAAAATGTGAATGGCATTTTTATCCGCCTCAAATTCCTGCCTCTGACTTTGATTGTAATACACATAATTATCCTCATCTTCAATAATGCTCCGGCTGTCCAAATGCTTCAACAGACTGTGGGAATACTCATGTGCTATCACAAAAAACATCTCGGATAATGTATAAGAGGCTAATTCATCGTCAATTGTCTGTGGTACTTCACCTCTGGGATCCAGTTCAAAATCCAGTGCTTCCGTCTTCAGCATGATACGAATAGCCAAAACCAGTGCATTAACTGTAACATCTCCCGGTATCCTCTTGTCACGACATCCCAGATAAAACAGATTCATATAATATAAAAATCTCTGAAGTACTGCAGATATCGTAATAATATTTCCATATTCTGTTTTTATGCAGCATCCATTGGGATCACTGTCATATGTTAATCCGCAGGGAATGTTTTGAATCTCCGACTCTAAATGTTCATCCAGATTCATAATGTTAAACAGCTTAAATACAGAACTGTCAATAACCTGATCATAATTCCAATTCTCTGTACGATTATATTTATCATAAAAAACACGGAATACTCTCATATTATTTACAATACTGTCTGCCTGTTTTTTCAGCAAAATATCCGCTGCATTCGAAGGTTTAAGTATTCTATGGATCTGCTCGACATTATAAAAAGGAGCATATTTTCTCTCTTCATTATCCAATTCATTATACTCATCAGAGCTATATGCCCCCAGCATGTGAATTTTATATCCGTTTCCCAGATCTATTGTCCTTCCGTTTGGAAAATACATATCAAGTACAGCTAATTTGCAACCGCAATTTTTAATTTTTTTCCCGCTTCCGCATCGACAATACTTATTTCTATTTGCACCTTTTCCCATATCTTTCCTTATTTATTACAAACAGTAATTATCGTCTGCCGTTATTTTTCTTTGCAGACGTTTCATTGTTCACCTACAAGTAAATCCCTTTAGGCAAATGCTGATAAAAAGTTTTTCCAAAAGATGTAACAATAATATCTTTCGTCTGTTTTGATCCCGTTTCAAATAAAGCAACAATAGAACTGCCCAGCCGGTTTTGATTTTGTAATAATCCTAATGAAATTAAACGGTCAATCTGATATAATTTCCTATCGTTTATTTTCAATCCATTATTTTTTGCTGTATCACAAAGAACTCGATAATCTCCAATAAACATTCTTCTATTTGCTTCTGAAAGCTCACAAAATTTCTGCCATGAAATCGCACCACTTATATACGCTTTATAGAAGCTACCAAGTACCTGTGATTGATTACTTTCAATCTGACTTCCCAGAATAATCAAAATTCTACCCAGTTCTTTTTCGGTTTCTTTGGGATTACTCTCCAGTTTAACTCTATGCTTTTCAAGCTTATCCTGCGGGATGGTTCCTTCACTAAATCCTTTTATAAAAGCTATTGTTTGCTTAATTAAGTATCGTTCGTGTAAATTGTAACCAACTTTACAAAAAGCAGATAATGTACTTACCAGTGGGATATTTCTAAGCACTTCATTATCGAATAACGTATCAATTCCCATTTCCAGATACTCTGATGTTATTTCATAAGTTGGTTCAAATATGGTTTCTCTTAATGAAGGAACAAGTTTATTCAATTCCATTTTTTAAAATTCCTTTTCCGGCACAATTCTCCCCATTCTACATGCCTTATTTGCCTTTGACAATCGCAGTGTAATATTCTTTCTGAATAATCCGGCGTCCGTGTCCCTGCTGTCCGGTGACAGGAAACCGCAAATCCGTTTTTTAGGGAACCACCATTCCGGTGATGGAAACCTTTATCATAAATCCTTTAGAATGTAATCATGCACCAGCTGGTGTAAATT
>JAXFBD010000031.1:0-6159 GCA_034118545.1 Blautia sp. | reverse complement strand
GGCGTTTTCAATCTTTTTTACTGCTTCCTGCATTCTCTCATCTGACGGAGCAAACAGGTCACCAATTACAACATTAAATCCAAGCTTTGCAAAAGCCACAGCATGGCTTAACCCCTGGCCCATAGCCGCACCTGTAATGATTACTGTTTTACCCATAATTTGAATCCTCCTTTTAATTCAAGCTCATATGTTTCACATAAATATACTTATCTTTATCAGCCTCTTTATTTACATTCTCTTACATAACGATCTATCATAAGACGGCATTCTGCCAGTTCATCAAATACCGGCACAAGACTGTCGTAGGTATGTAAAAAAACACGATATAAAGCATCATAAAGCTCTTTCTTATCAGGATCCGGGTAAGAAACACTTTCACGCCGAACCATTTCCTGTGCTTCATCGAAGCTCTTCCACAACCCCACACATACGCCTCCAAGTTTGGCGGCTCCCCAGGTATTTGCCTCCTGCTTCATACTGGTACAGACTACCGGCCGCTGAATCACATCAGCAATTATTTGTTTCCACAAAGAACCTTTGGAACCTCCTCCAATAAGGTAAACTTCCTTAATCTCCTCTTGCGAAAGGCCATCTAGGGTTTCAAGGCTTTCTCTCAGGATAAATGCTACTCCTTCCAAAATAGCACGACACATATCACCATAATCATGCCTTGGTTCCAGTCCAATAAATCCACCTCTTGCATTTATATTTTGTGTCGGAGCCCCGCCTCCCCGAAGATAAGGAAGAAAAATCAGCCCAGACGCCCCCACACTTGAAGATTCCGCTAACCGATTCATCTCTTCATAGGTGATTTTATGGTCTATTTCAGGTATTTTATTAATTAGTTCACGAGCCCATTGCTGGCTAAGTCCGCCCGAAAAACCAACTTCATGCGGAACATATCCATCAGTTGTGGTACTGCAAATGCAGGCAACTCTTTTTTCATAATCCAGCAGGGGCATTTCAGAACACATTCCAACCCACGAACCTGAACCAATGTACATATATGCCTCTCCCGGCTTGCTTACTCCTGCGCCCAGAGTTGCAATTGCTACATCACCACCGCCCACGCAAACAGGTGTACCCGGAACAAGACCTGTTTCTTTGGCTGCCTGTTCTGTTACATATCCCAATAAATCATAAGATTTTTTAATTTCAGGTAACTTTGTTTCGTCAATCCCAATATCTGAGAGTATTTTTCGAGACCATGTTCTTTTCTTAATATCCATCATCACTGTTTCTGATGCATCGGACGGATCCGTTGCGACTTTGCCTGTTAACTTCATCCCAATATATTCTTTGGGCTGAAGATATAATGCTGTTTTTTCAAACAGTTCCGGCATATTTTCGCGGAACCACAATATTTTGTATCCGGTGAAAGTTTCTTCCGTCAGGCCAATCCCTGTATGATTGTATACATTCTCCTGCCCGCCATTCTTTTCTGCTATCTCTCTCACCTGATCCGTACATCTCATGTCTGCCCATATCTGACAGGGATCCATCAACAGTTCTCCCGTCTGATCAATCGGAATAAGAGCTGACATCTGACCGCTGGGTGCAATACAGGCAATTTCGGCAGGATCTATCTGATTTTCCTCCAGAAGCGCTTTCGAAGCCTGACAAAAATATATCCACCAATCCTTAGGACTCTGCAGTGCCATATTGGGACCTGGATATTCCGTTTTATATTCCCCGTACTTACTTCCCAGAATATTGGCTTCTTTGTCAAAAATTGCCACTTTTATTCCAGTAGACCCGAGATCTAAAGCCATAATTTTATCTTTCATACAACCGCCTCCTTACATTACAAATGGATTATTTCTGTGCCGCATATGACATAATTGAAGCCTGTGTCGCCTCTTCATGATTTAACAATCCGGTCATAGTTCCTTCCCGTAATACTGCAATGGAATCCGCACATCCAATCAATTCCGGCATCTCAGATGAAATCAGCATAATTGCAACGTTTTTTCTGGCAATCTCTGCAATTAATTGATGTATTTCTGCTTTTGCACCTATATCAATTCCTCGCGTAGGTTCATCCAGAATTAAAATCGAAGGATTTACTGCCAGGCGATTCGCAAGAGAAACCTTTTGCTGATTTCCTCCGGAAAGCTCAACCACATTCTTTTTCATAGAAGTTGTCTTTATCCGAAGCTGCTTTATATAAGTATTAACAAGATTTTTCTGCTCACTGTTATTAATCACACCTGCCCGTGATATCTTCTGATAAGAGGACATAGATACATTCTCACAAATAGACATTAACGGAACAAATCCATCTCGTTTTCTGTCTTCCGGCACATATGCAATTCCCTGTTTTAAAGCATCAGAAGGCTCTTTCACAGAAATTTTCCTTCCATTAATAAATATCTCCCCACTGTCCGGTGTATCCAGACCGCATATGCATCTGGCTATTTCTGTACGTCCTGCCCCCACCAGTCCGGCAAAACCCATTACTTCATGCTCCCGGATCGTAAAGGAAATATCCTTGAAAACTCCCCGTTTCGATAAATTTCTGACTTCAAGTAACGGTTTGCCCAATTCCAACGGCTGACGGTCAAAGATATTATTCAATTCCCTTCCTATCATCATGCTTATAATTTTATTCTCACTTACATCACCAATAACTTCCGTTCCAACCAGTTTTCCATCTCTCAAAATCGTAATCTTATCACAAATGTGGAAAATTTCCTGCATACGATGAGAAATATAAACAATTGACATATTCCGTTTTCGAAGCTTCTCTGCAATTTCAAAAAGTTTATCTTTTTCTCGTTCTGTAAGAGAAGATGTTGGCTCATCCATAATAATCAGCCATGCGTTCGATTCCAGAGATTTTGCTATTTCTATCATCTGCTGTTCTGATACTGTCAGGCTGCTTACTTTCTTTTTCACATCGATATTCAAACCAAGCCTGTCAATTACATCCTGTGCGTCATGAATCATTTTCTTTTTATTAACAAAAAATGGAATAACTGCTCTCGGTTCTTTTCCAAAGAATATATTTTGTGCTACAGTAAGTTCAGGAATCAAAGCAATCTCCTGATGAATCAGAGAAATTCCCATTGATTTAGCCTTGACCGGATCACTGATATCTACCTTTTGTCCGTTTATGTAAATGCTTCCATTGGTCGCTGTTTCTTCGCCGCTTAGTATTCTCATTAGCGTGGATTTGCCGGCACCATTTTCGCCCATCAGCGCATGAATTTCACCTGAACGAATGGTAAAACTAACGTTATCCAGTGCCTTCATACCAGGAAATGTTTTCGTAATATCACGCATTTCTACAACGCGTTCCGATTCTTTTAATACCTCATCAATTGACATATCCACGGTTTTTTCCTGTGAATCATCATTTTTTATTTCATCCATTTTAGGGAGAAGCCGTTTATTTGTCACATATGTAATAGCCATATCAGAACCGATAGCTACTAAGATCAGCAGGCCTGTACACAGATATGTAAAATACTGCGGCAAAGCTAAAAGCCCAAGTCCATTGCTGATAATCCCAACTAAAACAGCTCCAAGCACCGTTCCTTTGAGGTTTCCTTTTCCTCCTTCCAGACTGGTACCTCCAAGAACAACTGCTGTAATACAGTCAAACTCCACGCCCTGTCCTGCATAAGGCTGTGCAGAACCGAGTCGTCCCACCGTAAAAAGAGCACCTATTCCACATATAAATCCTGCCAGCATATAAATTAAAACCAGATTTTTTTCGACATGAATACCACTTGCACGTGCAGCATCTGTATTTCCGCCAATAGCATAAATTTTTCTTCCAAAAGATGTGAAATCATTAACAAAGCAGAACAATATATAGAGAACAAGAATAGTAAGCAGCGAAACCGGAATTCCTCCTACATCGCCCTGACCAATAAATTTATAAAAAGAATTGTTTACTTTGATAGACGCTGCACCATTAAGAAGCATGGTTGCCCCCCGGCCCACAAATTGCATTGCCAAAGTAACAATAAATGCTGTAATTCCCAGTTTTCCAATAAAAAGGCCATTGATCAGGCCAAATACTGTTGCTGTTAACAACGTTATAAATACTGCCACAAAAATGTTGGAAGTTCTGTTTAAAACAACAATACCCAGCATTCCGCTCACTGCAATGTTGGAGCCCACTGACAGATCAATGCCACCGGACAAAATCACAAATGTCATTCCAATGGATACAATCAGCGTTATCGCAGTCTGTCTGACAATATTCATAATGTTTGAATAACTTACAAACGCAGGGCTGAGGATACTAAAAAGTATCAACATGACAACAACAAGCAGTATCAGAGAAAAATAACGTAATGTGGATATCATAGAATATTCTGTTTTGTTTTCAGCGTTTGTCTGAATTTTTTTATTTTTATTATCCATGGGGCTTATCACCTTATTTCCAAATGAGAGAATTACTGTTACTGTTAAAATTAATACTTACAACTCGGGCCGCCTGCAGTTTTGCCGCGGCCCGAAACAAACGCTCCCCACATTATTAACAGGAGCCATCATCTGTTATTATTTATAGAGATCCAGGAACTCCTTATCATAATTAGCCGCTTTATCAAGTGCTTCTGAAGCAGAGCATACATTTACGTTTTCATCAAATGCTTTAACTTTTTCCTGAAGTTCTTCTGAACATGCTGTAAACAATGGTAAATAAACAGTTGATTCCACATCAACACCTTCAAGAATTGCATTTACATACGCCATACAATGATAGCCATCACGTGTACTGCCAAAGAACGCTTCAACATCCACAAGACCTTCTTCCATAAATTCCAGGCACTCGTTTTCGCCATCATTTCCGATTACAAGAATTTCCCCTGTTAATCCTGCGTTTGCTATTGCATTTACTACGGAAGGAGTTGCACCATCTGTTTCGCAGAAAATAGCATCTACTTCATCGCCATATTCAGTAATCCATGCATCAACAACGTTAGCCGCCTTTGAAGGATCCCAATCACAAGGCTGGTCATCTAACACTTTAATATCCGGATATTTTTCAAGCACATCATAAAAAGCTTTTGTCCGGGAGTCTGATGCTTCATGGCCAATCTGTCCTTCCAGAAGAAGAACATTTCCTTTTCCATCCAACGCTTCACATCCCGCAATTGTGGCACCATAAAAACCGTCATAATGACTAATCAGACAATTATAATCTGCGTTCGCCATCGGACTTCTAAGAGAAACCATGATAATTCCTGCATCTTTACCTTTCTGGAACACATCCTCCAGAGCCTCGGCATCCTGTGGATCAGCAATAATCACGTCATAATCCAACTCAATAAAGTTTTCAATAATTGCAATTTCCTGTTCCAAACTGTTTTCACAGTATTGTTCATCCAAGGTATAGCCAAAATAATCTGCTGCTTCATTAAAAGCTTTGGAAGCCCCAATATAATATGAATTCGTATTATTAATCTGCGCAAGACCAATTTTGATTTCTTTAGGTGCTTCTTCAGCATATACAGGTGCTACTGTTCCCAATGCTAAAACAACGGTAAGAGACAATGCCATTTTTTTCTTTAGATTCATAGTTATACCTCCTTTAAAATAAAATAAATGTACTTAAACATGCATTTTCTGCATCATAATTCTTTCACGTTCTGCAATTTCATCCTTTTCCTTGATCTTTTTACTTACATAATTCAAAACCAAAGCAAGAAGGATAACAATTCCTTTAAAACACTGCTGAGCAATCGTTGGTATAGAAAGAAAAACAAGCAGACTGGAAATAATCCCCATAAAAATAACTCCCAGTAAAGTGCCTGTCATATCTCCCTTGCCACCTTCCATAGAAGTACCACCTATAATTACTGCCGCAAGGCTATCCATCAGATAACTTTCTCCGCCACTTTCCTGTGTCACCTGCATAATGCGGCATGCCATGAGGAATGCTGCAATTCCCATCCCTATACCACAGATAACATATGCGTAAAATTTAAAACGTTCTGTTTTAATACCACCCAACTTCGCATTTTTTTCAGACGAACCTATCGCATATATGTATGATCCAAATCTTGTATTATTCAACATTAATGTACATATAACAAAAACCAAAATCATCAGCCACGTACAAATGGGAATTCCAAGAAAACTTTTTGCCGCAACAGCAGTAAAAATTTCATGCCTGAGAAAAAACTTATTTCCCAAAGCCAG
>JAXFBD010000030.1:0-83237 GCA_034118545.1 Blautia sp. | reverse complement strand
CGCCCTTTCACGGCGGTAACAGGGGTTCAAATCCCCTTGGAGTCACTTATATGGTGCCATAGCCAAGTGGTAAGGCAAAGGTCTGCAACACCTCTATCCCCGGTTCAAATCCGGGTGGCACCTCTTTAAAAGCCTTGATTTATCAAGGCTTTTTTGCTTTTTAGAGAATATCTATCCATTCTATATTAATGAAGGAAGGCCGGAGACTGCGATCTTGAGTTCCGGCCGAATGAAAATGAAAAAGAAAAACTTCATCTATGTAAAAAAGCTTATCGCTTTGTTTGACTATTACTATACATGGCTCTTGTGAAGGGACTGTGATGGAGATTTGAAGAATCTGTGAAAGAGAAAAAGTGATACCACAGGGATATCACTTAAAAATAGATTCTACAAATTGACGCATTTCTTCATGAGATTGAACAGAGCGTGCTTTCTCAATAATAGACTGCTGTTCTGATTTGGATAAACTGGAGAAATGGTTCAGTACATCTGAGTGTTGTGCCAGTTCCATGGTAAAACCAATGGGAAGCTCCTGATTATCAATCATTACTGTCGCCTCCGGCAATATTCTTTTCTGACATATGACACACCATCCTTTCTCACATAGTATGTACAAAATAAGAGATAATATGCTGTATAAGAAGCTTTATATTTGTGTATAGGTTATATGTCATAAATCAGCTCGATGGGCCAGAAGGGAAGCAAGCATGTCTCCCAGAGTCATCAGGTCTGCAGATAATATGGCAATTTCTTTTTCAGCGAGGCACTCTGTGAGTCTACAGGCAATTGTGGATAAAAGGAAAAGATTTGCGCATTCTTTCATGGATAACCATTCATTAAAGGTTTGCTATAGAATATGCAAAAATTAAATAAGGCGTTCTTGAAAAACAAAAGCGAGGGAGCCTCGCTTCGTAACTGGTAAACCGGTTATGAAGCGGTGCTCCCTTCATTTATGCTGAAGTAGTTTTAAATTGATATGTGTATGTTAATTAATAAAAGTAAAAATATACGACATATTGACAAATAATAAGACAAGAACTATAATCATATAAAGAGATGGTTGATATTATAACTACTGGTGGCTTATAAATATGCAGAGAGGTAAGAATGGATAACAAAATTTGTGATTTGATATTGCCAGAAGAGGAAAAAAATTTATATTGTGATAAGCTTGTTGATGAATTGCCGGCTTTGCGAATGAAGATGGGAGTTTCACAAGATGAACTGGCCGGTATTCTGGGACTTTCCAGACAGACCTACTCCACGATTGAAACAAAAAAAAGAAAGATGACATGGAGTGTTTATCTGGCATTGATTCTGATTTTTGACTGTTGTCCACAGACACATGATATTATACATAATACTGATATTTTTCCGGAATTCCTATTGAAGGAGCAATCACATGATCAGAGAAATAAAACGAATCAACTTATGCATGAGTTTGGTCTTGATGAAATACGTGATCATTTAGACGAGCAAGCCCTGCACGCCATTGAAACAATCATCATGATTGAATTTGCCCGATGTAATAATATGTCTGGAAATTCGGTAATAAAAGCTTTTGATGGAAAGCAGTTTCATTATATTTCAGAGAAAGATATAGTGGTACAGAATGCGTTGAATAAACTGAAAAATAGTAAAGAAGAATAGCAGCATGAAAAGAAACGTAAGAGAATTTCGACGAAAATATCAGGTTCACTGTGTTGATGAAAGAATATTAAAAAGTATTATCACCCGCCAGGGATATACAATTGTAGAATTTAACGGAATATCAGAAACCGAAGAGGTTCAGACACTGATAGACGCTTTGGGAATAGAACAGTATATCCGGGGATGTAAATGTTTTACTTATCAGGATAATCATTTTCGAATATTGTTTTTGCATGAGAAATTAAGTCCTGATGAACAAACAATTATTCTGGCACACGAAGAGGGTCATATCTGGAATAAACATTTACAGACAGATGGAATTTTGGGACAGGATGTTATGCAGGAGCATGAAGCAAATGAATTTGCACATTATCTGTTGAATGACAAAAAAAGAAAACTAAAAAAATCAATTGTTGCTATTATTACTGTTGCTGCTTTGATGTTGGGGGTATTATATATTTTTTTTACCGGATATAAATCTTCTGTTTATACAGATAATTTATATATAACTGATTCAGGAAAAAAATATCACAGGAAGGACTGTATTTATATCAGGAACCAGAATAATGTTATGAAAATGACAAAAGAAGAATTTAACTCTGGCGAATATGAACCATGTGATGTATGTTTCCCAGATGATCAGTAAACCACAATGTTTTGCTATAGCAGGAAGGAGAAGAACATGAGTCGAGAAAAGAAAAAGGGGAGTTGTTTCGGTACGATTATGAAAGTAATTCTGATTTTGATGATTGTAGGAGGCATTGGTGTTTATTCAGCGGGAGTTTATCTTGGCGAGATACCTGATTATGGTGGTGTTGTTGATAAAGTAATCAATATTATACCTGGTCAAAAGGCTACACCGGAGTTCATGGACATGATGAATAACTATGAGGCTTTCATTGATGAATATATAGAATTTATGGAAAAATATGAAGCTTCTGATGATAGTGAATCAATGTTGAATGATTTCAATGATTATATGGCCGAATATCAGAAATTAATGGAAAAAATCAACGAGATTGATCAGTCGGAGCTAAGTAAAGGTGACTTAAACTATTATAATAAGGTTCAGATGAGGGTGCTGAAAAAACTTGCTAATATGTCTGATACATATGAAGAAACGAATGAATAAAGGGGGACAATGAGATGAAAAAGATAATTATTATGTTAGGGACAGCAATTCTGTTAGGGTTAACGGGACCAATGAGTTGTTATGCATTTGATATGAGTTCTATTGCAGACTTGGCTAAAGATATTCTGGAAGAGGAGGGGAATACGGAAGAAAACGTTGAATTACCTTTGGAATCTGAAGAAAAGATATTCTCTGAGGGGAATTTTGAATATGCGAGATTGAGTGATGGTATGCTTTCAATTACCAGATATAATGGTAATGAAGAGAATATTACTATACCGGCAGAAACACGAGGAATAGAAGTAAAAGAACTTGGGGAAAATGCATTTAAGGATTGCACAAGCCTTACGACTGTCGAAATACCTGGTTCTGTAAAACTGATTGGAGCATACTGCTTTAAAGACTGCTGTAATCTTCAGAATGTAGCCATTGGAAATGACGATGTAGACATATTGGAAAATGCATTCGAAGGATGTATATTTCAGCCAGACAGTAGCAAATATAGAATTGTTCCGGCATCATCTGATGGTGTTGATCCCGATTTTAAAGCTATGATGGACGCTTATGAGGATTTTTTTGAAGAATACGTGAGTTTTATGGAGGCTTATGACGAAAATGATACAAGTGCAATACTTGAATACACAAATATGATGACGAAATATTTGGAAACCATCAGTAAGCTGGAAGAAATTGATGAGGATGAACTTAACGCGGAAGAACTGGCATATTATATTGACACAATGGCTCGAATTGAAAAAATGTTGGTTATGACTGCATATACTGTTGAATGATTGGAGAGATGATATAAACATGCGATGTTTATGCTGTCATAGTAAAATTGAACCAGGTGTATCCTATTGTTCAAACTGTGGTGCGTCGACTAAACGTGAAAAACAGGAAAACGTAAAAAAAATTGAATTGAAATGTGAAAATTGCGGGGGAAGCCTGGTTGTTGACATTAACAAATCCATCTTATTCTGTCCATTTTGTGGAAAGAGAACACTTATCATTGATAATGATGATGTTGCCATAGAAAAAATCAGGGCATCAGCTGAAAAGGAAATTGCATTTGAGCAAATAAAAAGTAATGACCGGTATATGCAGATGGAAGAAGAAAAGAATAAAAGGAATCAGGAAAAAAAACAGGTGGAATCGTTTAGAAAAAGTTTTTTTTCCAGGTTCTTGATTGTAGCAGTTGTAATCGGTGCATTTTTTTCTTATCTCTGTTTTTCGGAAGGAAACATTAAAGCGGGCGTATTTGCAGCAGTTCAGACTGTGTGTTTTGCAACAGCATGGTCAATGGGTGTGCAAATTATTAAGGAGAAAAAACCATATCTTCATATTTTGCTTGCTATTATCGGTGTAGTGTTAATCATTCCTGCGTTTAGGTCATGGGGGACTATTCATCAGGGAAAAATCGTAAAAGAAAAAAGTGGAACATTATTAGTTTAGGAAGTTCAATTCCGGAGCCTGTTTCAAAAAAAATAGATATACATACAAATACTGAGAAGGAGCTTTGGATTGATGTGTTGAATATTTCAGAGGAAGATTACTATAAATACTTGATAATGTGTAAAGAATATGGATATATTGTGGAACAGAAAGAATCTTCTAATGAATATGATGCATATAATGAAGATGGTTATCATCTTAGATTGGATTATTATACCAATAATAAAATGACAATACAGCTTGACGCACCTACAAAAGTTACTTACTTGGATTGGTCGTCACATGCTATTGCAGAGTTTCTTCCTGAACCGGAATCTGATCAGGGCGCATTTCAGTATGAAAATCAGACATCTTCGGTGGTTGTTGTGAGCGGAATCAGTAGGGAATCCTTTACTTCATATTATAATTCCTGTATTGAATGTGGTTTTGCTATAGACTCGAAAACCAGCAACAGTGTCTATAGTGCGTTTAATTCTGATGGTTATAGTCTCAGTATTTCATATAGTTCAGGTAATGGGGAAATGGAAATAAAGCTTACTCAGCCGAGGGAGAAGAAAAAAATCACCTGGCCAACTGTAGGAATAGGTACGCTCTTACCTGTGCCAGATTCTTTACTTGGAAATGTCAGCATTGATTATGAATGGGCATATTCCGTATATCTTGCAAATAGCACCAGGGAGGATTATGAGAAGTATGTGGAAAAATGTATAAATTCTGGATTTGACAAAGATGTACGTAATTATGGGGACAGTGTATGGGCAGATTATTCAGAAAAAATTAGTTTGAATGTATCTTATGAAGGATGTGATACCATGTATGTTAGTATCCGTGGTTCTTTGAATGAAGATTATTCAATGTATAAAAGAAAATCAGATTCTAAATAACAAATATTTGGTATAAAACAAAAGCGAGGGAGCCTCGCTTCGTAACTGGTAAACCGGTTATGAAGCGGTGCTCCCTTCATTTTCCTGCTGTGGTGTCAGGGTCAATTCCAGTGAACTGTCACTGAAAAACGTATTTGCATTGTAGAGATAAAGAACTTCATCCACGCCTTCTACCTGAATGAGCTCTTCCAGGTCACCGTAATAATATCTTGGATCAATCATGATAATTGAGCGATAGTGAGCGGCGAGAAAAGGAACGAAACAGTTGGCGTAGGAATCTTTCAGTACAAGCAGAGTAGTGTCGTCCTCAACGGGCGTACTGATTTTTACCTGTGCATGGTTTCCGTCAAAGAAAAGTGCATATTTATCTCTGCCTTTAAGCTGATCAGTGGAATAAAAGCTGGCAGTTTTTTTCTGCTGGTCAACATAATTGACTACAGAACGGGGGGCATTTTCGTCGGCGGGAAGAAAAACGTCCAGTTCTTCCTTTTTTCCGGAACGGAAACCGCTTTTGGCGGAAAGTGTTCCCTGGAAGGAATAGGATACAGGAAGCTTTTCATATGATGCAGAGCTTGTATCCAGATCCATGATTCCTGCAGCAGTCAGATACGCGTAATAGGCGCCCTGTGTAGTCCAGTGATGGTCTGTTCGGTAATAAATGTTTTCATCCTTATGAGAGGAAAGAGTTTCGCTTACATCTATAAAAGTAATATCCGCAGCTTCCAGGGATTCTCTTACCTGATTCAGATAAGGAACCTGGCTTATAACAGGTGCTGCAGCCGGGAGTTTATCTTTAAGAATGGTAACTGCGTTAGGTGCGATAAGAGCATACTGCTTCAGTTCAGAATGATTGTCTGCGAAGGCCGTCATGGCATTTACTGTGGCCTGAAGCTGTTCCTGTGACGGTGGAGTAAACGCCTCCATCAGATATCCGTCCCTGCATATGTAGACGCCGTTTCCTTCTACCTTTCCCAGTGCCCGGTCGGTTCCGGCTTTCAGGGTTACCCAGAAATCACGAAACATAAACTGGTCATTGACGTAGGATTCATATTTGGAACTGAATTTTCCGTTGGCAATCTGCGTTAATGATACTTTGGGCCGTGAGGAAAGAACGCGATTTTCTTTTTCTGAAAAACTGCGTTGGGGAATTACTGCATTCAGCAGCAGAATCAGAAGTATCAGCAGAAAAAACAAAGTGCCCAAGTATTGAAAAAAATATCGGTAGCTTCTTTTTCTTTTTTTCATAATTATTATACCTGTTAAAACTGTACATATAAAAACGGGGTGTAGGAGTTATAAACCATATAGGCAATGCATAAAAACAGTAAAACTGCGTTAATTGCCACTGCAGCCCAGGGAGTGCGCTGCATTCGTCTCTTGAATGCCTGATACAGGCCGGGCCGGCAGGCAAGGATGCTTATAATAAAAAGCACTGCGCCTGTTTTCAGATAATATAATGTGGTCATATCGGCAAATCCGGATGCACCGATACCAACCATTGTAAGAAGGTATTTACCCATAATTCCAAAATCTGTCTGACTGAAGAAGACCCATCCGATCATTACGGCAATCATGGTGTAAAGGTTTGCTGTCCATCCGGGAATTCGCATCAGGACTTTATTGAGGACAAATTTTTCCAGCAGGAGAAGAAGCCCGTAATACAGTCCCCATAAAATAAAATTCCAGCTTGCTCCATGCCACAGCCCAGTTAATGCCCAGACAACGAGAATGTTGCGGATATGTTTTATGGTAGATACTCTGTTTCCGCCCAGTGGAATATAGATGTAATCTCTGAACCAGCTTCCCAGTGAAATATGCCAGCGGCGCCAGAATTCAGAGACGCTGGTGGAAATATAAGGGTAATCAAAGTTTTTCTGGAAATCAAAGCCGAGCATTTTTCCCAGACCTATAGCCATATCGGAATAACCGCTGAAATCGAAATAAATTTCCATTGTATAGGCAAAAATTCCAATCCAGGCAGTTACCATTGAGGTTTTGCCGGAAAATGCCTGAATTCCTGAAAAGATCACTGCCAGATTATCTGCAAGAAGAACTTTTTTTGCAAGACCTTTTATGAAATATTCGGCACCTACTCCAAATTTGGAAATGCTGACAGAGCGTTCTGTCAGCTGCTCTTCAATCTGGGAATACCGGACGATAGGACCGGAAACCATATGAGGAAACATCATGCTATAAACAGCGAAAGTGAGAAAATTCCGCTGTGCTTTTATCTTTCCCATATAAATATCAAAGAGATAGGAAAGATTTTTGAAGGTATAGAATGAAATGCCGACGGGAAGCGCCAGCTCCTGATGGGAGATGGAAATCCCTGTAATCTGACTGATCGTATCTATAAAAAAACCGGTATATTTAAAGAATCCCAAAACAGCAACATTTACAATAATTGCAAAAATAAGGTTGTGCTTCCTGGAAACCGGTTCTGCTTCCAGACGATCCAGCTCCCGTCCCATGTAGTAATTAAAAAAGCTGGAAAAAATCATCAGCATTACATAAGTGGGATCACCCCATGCATAAAAGAATATGCTGCCGATGATAAGTACCGGGTTTTTAAAACTTTTTGGCACCAGATAATAAAGGAGCATAAAGATGGGCAAAAAGCTGAAAATGAAAAATATACTGCTGAAAACCATATGTATTTACTCCAATCCTAAATCAGATCCAGAAAGGCGTCACGCCATGCACCGGCATTCGCGCCGCACATGTAATAAACATAATTGCCTCTGGATTCCACAATTGCTTCGTTTAACAGTGCCATCTGGTCTGTACCATAACCCTCAAAAATTTTTTTCTCACCGGAAAGATGGTTCTGGGCGCTTTCCAGAAAAGCTTCCGCCTGTTTTTTGTCTGAGGCTTTTATGATCAGGATTTCCTCTACTGCCATTGGTGAAGGAGCCTTATAAAAGAAATATCCTTCTGCGGCGCTTTCTTCGATTTGGTAAAATCGTTTCAGATCCACACGACCACATTTTCCAAGTGAAGTGATATCCGGACATTTTGCTTCCATGGAAGCTGCGATGTTCTCCATGGGAATATTTGCGGCACTGTCTGACAGATACAAAGTGAGCAGATAGGCAGTCAGAAGAATTACCATTGCGGTTTTTATAATAAGAGGATATGGTCTTTTTTTATGTTTCATATTATAAACCTGCCATTTCTGCCATATAGGTCAGCCAGAGTGGATAGAAATCCATAATGACATGCTCACCATCAGGCTCATACATTGAGGGGTTATTTTCCACAATAAAAGAATTATCAATAAAGGTACATCCAAGCTCTGTACAGAGCTCCTCAAGAGCAGCATTAAATTCCGGATAATGGGAGAGTGCATCATTCTGGGCAATCGCCACATCCTGCAGCGGAAGGATTCCGTTGATATAAACGGGAACATCCGGCAGTGATGACTGCAGCTTGCTTACCTGTGTTTTGTATGCTTCTTTAAATGGTTCCACATTGCCGTCATAAAGCTCAAGGTCATTGGAACCAAAAGCAAGGAAAACGCAGGAAGGATAAAGGCTGATAGCTGTATCAAGCTGTTCATCGGCATCGGCGATACTAAGTCCGCGTTTGCTGATTACCACATCTGTGTCAAGAAAACCGTATTCCATGATGGATTCCGTGATGGAGTCACCGATAATAACTGTTCCCTGAAATTTCTGGCGGATTTCCACATTGCTTAAAACGCTGCCGGAACCGGAAGAAATATCCTCCTGCATGGCACTGAGTGCTTCTTCGTTATTCTGTTGTTTTAATTCCTGGAGCTGTTTCTCTATGGAAGAGATATCAGAAGTCTCGAGCTGTTCAAGACGGGCAACGTTCTCCTGACAGGCGATATCCTGATGAGAAGAAGGCCGCCAAACACAAAAGGCGATGATTCCGGCTCCGGCTATTACAGCAGCGGGAATCACCACAAAAGAAATTCTAAAGGCAGATCTTTTATTATTTTTCCTGTTCAAAGCATTTCCTTCCTGTAATTGATTTATAATCTTTCGACGCCTTTATTATAATACGCGGGTAAAAAACTTCAAGTAGAAAAGAGAAATCCAAATGTTTTTTTCATGATTTTTTAATAGACGAAAGAAGTGGATGGAGTTATACTATTTTTCAAAAGAAGAGGAGGAATAATCATGGGAGAAAAAATTTCGAAAATATTAAAGGGTGAGATAACCTCATCTGTATTTTATATTCTGTTCGGATTGTGCCTGGTATGCATGCCTGCACAGACAGTTGGCGTTTTATGTAAGGTTGTTTTCGGGCTGGTCATGATTGGAGCAGGTCTTTATCATGTCCTGATCTACGTGGCAGGAAAAGCAAACAGTACGATCCTGGATCTGCTTACAGGAGTTATTGTTCTCGTTCTGGGAGGATTTTTGTTTTTTAATCCGCAGATCGTCATAAAGCTGCTGCCGCTGCTTCTGGGAGCATTCGTACTGGTTGACAGTATCTGGAAGCTGCAGGGTGCTTTTCGTCTGAAAAAGAGAGGCCACGGAAGCTGGAAATTTTTCGTGATCGGAAGCCTTCTTTTTATTGGTCTGGGCGCTGCAGTTATGATAAATCCTTTCAAAAAAATTACGATGACAGTAGTCTTTGCCGGAGCAGTGCTGCTGGCAAACGGCATTGCAGATATTGTCTTTTTCTGTATTTTGCACAGAGGAATGAAGAAAGAGCCGGTTCAGTCTGAAGAAAAAACTGACGGTATCGATTCGGGCAGTGAGCAGATCGTCTCTGAGGAGGAAAATGCAGAGGAAGAGTCTGTGGAGGAGGAGCCTGTGGTGGAAACGCTTCCTGAATGGGAAGACCGCTGTCAGCCGGAAGAGCTGCCTGAGGAAAAGGATTTTTCGGAAGTGCAGGAAGATGTATCTGATATAGATGCCAGAGAAGTTCCGGAAGAATCTGCAGAGGATGTAGAGGAGTCGGCAGAAGACCGTAAAACCGAAAAAAAATTTCCATGGTCGTTTGCTGTTGCCGAGGAAGAACCGCTTAAGGAATGGAAGGACTGAAGCTTATGGAGCAGCAAAAAAGAGCAGTTCCTGTGATCATGGACTTTTCCGGTATCTATCAGACAGAAAAATTCTGGACAGATCAGGAGGTGCAGTGGATTTCTGCGGCGGAGATTTCCGGCACCAATTGCTATTGTGATGACGAAGCGAGGCAGCTTCTTCGGAAAAAAATCAAAAATGCAGATCTCAGAGGAATTCATTTTATAGATTCCGGCAATTATCATTATATGAGTGCAGTCTGGCTGGAGAAACACAAAGAGCCCTTTCGCCTTCTGGTTTTAGATAACCATACAGACATGCAGCTGCCTGCTTTTGGCGGGCTTTTGTCCTGCGGCGGATGGATCGGAGATCTCATTGAGAGTCATCCCGGTCTCACACAGGTGATACTCATCGGCCCGGATGAGGAGGCATACAGTCAGACAGATTCCCTTTTCCAAAGCAAAACATGCTTTTACAGCAGGGAGAAACTGAAAAATAACGGGAAGGAAGAGCTGGAACTTTTTCTGAAAAAGATACCTGCCGATATGCCGTTATACATTTCTGTGGATAAGGATATTCTTCGTCCGGGTGAGGCATCCACCACCTGGAGCCAGGGGGATATGAGTCTTGATGAACTGCTGCATATTCTTGAAACGGTTATGAGACAGATTCTGGTGAACGGAGGAACTGTTGCAGGGATGGATGTCTGTGGGGAATGCGATCCTGGAGAAATGGGCGGAAGCACTGCAAACGACCGGGCAAACAGGGAATTGCTGCGACTGTATCAGAATGGAGTTTGTTATGAAAAATGAATTATTCACGGTAGGTCCATTTACTGTTTACGGATATGGGCTTATGATCGCACTGGGAATCGTGGCGGGATATTTTGTTATGGAATATCGTGCCCGTAAGCAGAAGCTGGCCTATGAGCACATTTTTTATATTGTTGTCTGGTGTCTTCTGGGAGGCTTTCTGGTTTCCAAAATACTTTACTGGATAACTGAGTGGAGAACCATTGTAAGGAATCCCATGTTTATGCTTCAGACAATTTTTGACGGTTTTGTGGTCTACGGAGGAATCCTGGGAGGAATTCTGGCTGGCTGGTGCTACTGCAGGAAAAAACATCTGGAGTTTCTCAGGTATTTTGATCTGACGGTACCGTCCCTGGCATTGGCTCAGAGCTTTGGACGTATTGGATGCTTTCTGGCGGGCTGTTGCTACGGAAAAGAAACATCCGGACCAATTTCCATTGTTTTTACGGAATCAGATTTTGCACCGAATCATGTGCACCTTGTGCCAACACAGCTTTATTCCAGCGCCCTTGATTTTCTTCTTTTTTTATTCCTTCTTAAAATATCGAAACACAAAAAAGCAGACGGACAGACTGCAGGTGTTTATCTGCTCTTTTACAGTGTGGGCCGTTTTATCCTGGAATTTTTCCGGGGAGATCTGGAACGGGGGATGGTTGGAATCTTTTCCACCTCCCAGTTTATCAGCCTGTTTACCGGTGCGGCCGGGATTATCATATTGTTATTAACAGAGTATCATGTCAGAAAAAAGCATAATCCGGCAATCTGAAGCATAGCCTGTAACAAGTTATGTCTGCAGGTGGATCATAAATGCTCAGAGCAGAAGATTACGAAAATTCACAGATAGAGATACAGCAGGAAATCCCTGAATTGCGAAAGCCGGTTCCGGCCCAGAGTGAGCATTTCGGGGATTTTATTATTAAGTACGCGCAGCTCAGTTCAAATTGGAAGGAAATACTGGAAGACGCTTCTTTTCAGGCTATTAATGCAACATATGGTGTGCTGTATGTTCCACTGGATCAGATCGGAAGGCTGGAGGTGGATACCAACAGCTACAATACCATTCCAAAGTGTTATACCTATATGGATCTGGAAAGTCTGGAGGCTTCCGGTATCACGGAGCTTCTGAATCATCCCTATCTGGAACTGAGAGGCAGAGGAACAGCTGTGGCGCTCATTGATTCCGGTGTGGATTACAGAAATCCGGTATTTCAAAATTCTTCAGGAAGCAGGATCGCATGGTTTTGGGATCAGTCTCTTGAGGGCGGGCCGGATGAGACAGTACCCTATGGCAAAGTGTTTTTAAAAGAGGATTTTGACAGGGCACTTAGTGGGGAAGCTGCAGATATACCGGTTATGACTGATGAAAACGGCCATGGAACCGCTTTGGGGGCTACAGCAGCCGGGAGTCCTGATCTTGCGCAAAATTTTTCCGGAGCAGCACCGGAAGCACAGCTGATCGTGGTCAGGCTGAAGCCTGCCAAGGCTTATTTAAGAGAGTTTTATCTGTTTCCGCCTGAAGCAGAGGTTTTTCAGGAAAATGACGTGATGTTTGGAATTGCATATGCCATGGAGGCGGCCCGGCAGCGTCAGCTTCCCATGTCTTTGTGTATTGGCCTTGGAAGCAGTCAGGGAGCACATATCGGAAAAAGCCCTTTATGCTCTTATATGGATTATGTGGCCGGTTTTGCACAGAACTGTATATCAGTGGCAGCAGGAAATGAAGGAACAGCGCGACATCATTTTTATGGGAGGATTTCTTCCGGAGAGGGAGCTTCTGTGGCTGAACTCAGAGTGGGAGAGAGGGAAGAAGGATTTACCATGGAGCTTTGGGCGGAACCGCCGGGACTTTATCAGATCTCCCTGCAGTCTCCTACCGGAGAAACTCTGGATATCAGCAGTTCTCTGGGAGTGCGGACCCAGGAACTGAAATTTGTTTTTGTGGAAACAAGGGTGGAAGTCAATTATATTGCTGTGGAGCGACAGACAGGAAATTTTCTTGTATATTTTCGATTTTTACAACCGGCAGCAGGACTCTGGAAAATCATTGTGCGAAAAGGTGCAGGTGCTATAGCGGCGGAATCTGACCAGACGGGATTCCACATCTGGCTTCCGGTGCGGCGGCTCATATCAGAGGATACATATTTTCTGGAATCTTCTCCTTACAATACGATCACATCACCGGGAGATGCCATTGACAGCATTACCTGCACAGCTTATCAGTATCGTGACAACAGCTTTTACCTGGAAGCAGGCAGAGGATTTGCACCTGATGGAAGTGTTTTGCCGCAGATAGCGGCACCGGGAGTGGAGATTCGTGTTCCGTCTCTGACGGGAGGATTTTCTCTTGTAAGCGGTACCAGTCTGGCGGCGGCACAGACAGCCGGTGCCGCGGCACTGATGCTGGAATGGGCGATCGTGAGGGAAAATGAGCCTTTCTTCACAGGAAATAATGTGATGCATTATCTGAGACGGGGAGCCAAAAGAGACAGAGGGCTGACATATCCCAACAGGGAATGGGGGTATGGGAAGCTGGATCTGTACCATGCTTTTGAATTTCTGGGATAAATAAAAAACAGACTGCCTGCCGGACGCATATGGTGCCGGAGGCAGTCCTTTAAGTTATTTATTTTCGATATACGAATGCCGGAAGTCCGTCGTCTCCCATGATCAGGTCAACATTTCCCTGGATCAGCGGGCGTGCATAACGGATAAAGGCATCTGTCACATCTGTACCGTCTTCGTTGATCCACTCTGCCGGAACTGTTTTTTCTGCATTGCAGATTTCATTTACATCTTCCAGACCACATTCCATCTGATAGCTTCCATCCTCCGTATCTTTTCTCACAAAGGATACCATCCTGCCTGTAACGCCTTTTAAGGCTGCCTGCACGCCAAATCTGCCTGCACAAACTGCTTCCTGCTGGTCAGTGAGAGAAAGCATGGAGGCGGAACAGCGCTGGCTCACGTTAAATTCTACGGAACGGGCTTTTACGCCAAGTCTTTCACGAACAAGGTTTTCCAGATATTTGCCGCATCCGGCAAGCATTTTATGTCCAAAGGAATCTGTTCCTACGGAATTATCGTATTCGCAGATGAAGGTGCCGGCAGCATCATGGATGCCTTCGGAAACACAGACAACCACATTGCAGTTTCTGGTAAAGGCTTCTGTGACTTTTTCAAGAAAAGCTTCTGTATCAAAAGCTGTTTCCGGAAGGTAGATCAGCAGTGGATTATCTCCCTCATATTTGCGGGCCAGTGCACTGGCAGCGGTGAGCCATCCTGCATGACGTCCCATGATCTCAATAATTGTCACAGATTTCTTTTCATATACATTTGCATCCAGAATGATCTCACGTACAGTGGATGCAACGTATTTTGCGGCACTTCCAAAGCCGGGAGTGTGATCGGTATGGACAAGGTCGTTGTCAATCGTTTTGGGTTCTCCGATCACGCGGATGGAACTGCCCACCTTTTCTGCATAGCGGGAAAGCTTGCTTACAGTGTCCATGGAATCATTTCCGCCAATGTAGAAAAACCATCCGATATTCATTTCTTCGAATTTTCTGAACAGTTCCGGGTAAACCGGGTCTTCCAGAGATTCCGGTAATTTGTAACGGCAGGAGCCAAGATATGCACCGGGGGTCTGTTTCAGATAAGAAAGCTTTTCACCGGGAAGAGCCTGGGAAAAATCCAGAACCGTTCCTTTCAGAAAGCCCTCAATTCCATTTACCATACCGTATACGGTACCGATTTCATCCGGGTGATTAAGGCCTTCTGCTACCACTCCGTAAAGGCTGCTGTTGATAACAGCGGTAGGTCCGCCGGACTGTCCTACGATCAGATTCTTTTTTGCCATGTAAATACCTCCTGAATAGTTGCTCTCTTATGCCGGAGAGAGTTTTTTATCTGTTTCTGATTATAACATAAAACACCACAAACGGGAATTTTTATGTTATTATAGTACCAAAATAATTTGGATGAAAAGAGTATGAAAAATGGGAGACAGGAATCTGGAGATGCTCCTGGAGGATTTTCTTGCCGCGGATGATCCCAGGGAGACGTTGGGACAGGAGAGGCTGAATGAACTGAAACGGCGAATCCGTCCGGCAGCAGCAATGCTTATTGAAAAAGAAGATGTGGAAGGACTTATGCGCCTGGAGAAGATGGGATGGTTTGGAAGCCGGGAAGTGGACGGCTTTATTAAAACAGCCCGGGATAAGCATAAGGTATCGGTGTTAATGTGGCTTCTTCATCTGAAAAATGAAAAATATCCATATGAGGAGCAGGATTTTTCTCTGTGACTTCTATGACAGATTTTATTTCCCGGCGGCAAAAATTTGAAAAACAGTGCCGGATTGGTACGGAAATCCTGAAAAACTGCAGAAATGAATGGTACAGTCACTTTCCTTATCTGGACGGCGCTTTTGCAAGTGTGGCTTATGCCCCTGTAACTAAAGGAACTGTGGAGACGGATGGGGATAAGTTTTATTTTTATCCGGAATTTCTCCTGAAAAAATATGTGGAAAATCCCCCGGCTGTAAGGCGAGGATACCTTCATATGCTTCTTCATTGCCTGTATCTTCATCCTTTCCGGGAGCAGCCGGAGGACGAGCTGTGGAATATGGCATGTGACATGTCAGTGGCACGGCTGCTTCACAGAATGATTGAGGAAGGGAGAATCAGTCAGGACAGGGAAGAAGAAAAAAGAATGGCCTGTTTTGATCAGCTTGGTGAAGACAAGCTTTCACCGGAGCAGTTTTATGAGGCACTGAAAGAAAAAGGGCTTCCTCTGTCATGGGAGGAAATGCTCCGGCTTTTTGTCTTTGATGATCATACTCTGTGGAAGCAGTCTCATGTTTCCGGTTCGGGAAAAATGAAAGAGAAGTGGAAAAAAATCCTTTCTTATACCAGCCAGAATAAAAAATCTCCTTCCAGAAAACCGGGAACGGTTTTCGGTACCGGCAGTGATAATTTTGAAAACATGAGAAAAAGCAAATATGATTATCGAAAATTTCTTCGTCGTTTTTCTGTGCCGGGAGAAGAAATGGAACTGGATACGGAAAGCTTTGATTATATTTTTTATTGTTACGGACTGGAACGATACGGGAATATGCCTTTGCTGGAACCACTGGAATATAAAGAGGTAAACCGGCTGGAGGAGCTGGTTATTGCCATTGATACTTCCGGATCCTGTTCCCGGGAGATGGTACGGCAGTTTCTGGAGGAAACCTATGGGATTTTATCGGAAAAAGAGAACTTTTTTCGAAAAATGGAAGTTTATCTGGTGCAGTGTGACTGTTGTATCCAAAGCGTTCAGATTATCCATTCCCGGGAAGAATGGGAGGAATACAGCAGAAATATTACAATACAGGGCAGAGGGGGAACGGATTTTACCCCGGTCTTCCGTATGATCGAACAGGAAAAAAGCCGGGGAAGGCTGCGTAAGCTCAGGGCGCTGATCTATTTTACCGATGGAGATGGCGTATATCCGCAGGAAAAGCCCGGATATGAAACTGCCTTTGTTTTTCTTGGAAAAAAGGCAAGAAAGGGAAAAATTCCTCCCTGGGCCCTGGAGCTGGAGGTGCCCTTTGAGAATGCAGAAGTAAAATGAATTAACGGAGAAAAATTCATGAATATAAAAGAAGCGAAAGAGCAGATAAAATATACAGTAAAAGCATATCTGAGAAAGAATCAAAGCGGCAGATATGTCTATCCGCTGCTCCGTCAGCGTCCCATACTGCTGATGGGACCTCCCGGCATAGGAAAAACTGCCATTATGGAGCAGGCGGCAGAGGAATGTGAAATCGGGCTTGTGGCTTATACGATCACCCATCATACACGGCAAAGTGCCATTGGGCTTCCGGTCATTAAAAAAAGAGAATACGGCGGACAGAGCTTTGACATAACAGAATATACCATGAGTGAGATCATAGCTTCTGTTTATGAGTGCATGGAGCGTACAGGCAAAAAAGAAGGGATTCTTTTTATTGATGAAATCAACTGCGTTTCGGAGACACTGGCTCCCACAATGCTGCAGTTTCTTCAGAACAAAACCTTTGGCACCCATCGTGTGCCCGAGGGATGGATCATTGTGGCAGCAGGAAATCCGTCGGAATACAACAAATCTGTCAGGGAATTTGATGTGGTAACTCTTGACCGCGTAAGGAGAATCGATGTCCAGGCTGATCTGGAGGTCTGGCTGGAATATGCATGGAAGCATAATGTTCACGGTGCCGTATTATCCTATCTGAATATGAAAAAAGATCGTTTTTATGCGGTGGAGAATACTGTGGAAGGAAAAGCTTTTGTAACAGCCAGAGGCTGGGAGGATCTTTCGGAGATGCTTAAAGGATACGAAAGCCTGGGAGTGGAAGCTGATGACGGTCTGATGCAGCAATTTCTTCAAAAGGAGGATACAGCCAGAGATTTTGCCGCATATTACCGGCTGTATCAGAAATATGGAACAGATTACGAAATTCCGGCAATTTTGAAGAAAAATATTACAAAGGAGCAATATGAGCAAAAGGTAAAAATGGCCGGGGAAGGATCTTTTGAAGAACGGTTTATTGTTACAGGGCTTGTTCTGGATACACTGAACAAGGTACTGGATGAGTATGCCTGCTGCTGTCGGCAGGTTACTGTGCTGCATGAGCTGCTGTTACATTTGAAGGCATTTATAAAGGATAAGGAAAGTCCGGACTGTATCGGAGAATTTCTGGATGCCCAGAACCGTATCTGTGAGGTAAAGAGAACGCAGCAGCTTATTTCTCCGGAACAGGAGGATGCTTTACAGTATGGACTGAATGCCGTTGAGGAGTATTATCTTCTTATAAAAGAAAATCATATAAGAAGCGCACAGAAGTCCTTTGAGGCGATAAAACAGTGGTTTGAAAAGGAAGTCCTGAAAAAGAGAAAAATGGCAGAAAATATAAAAGAACAGCTGGAGGAGGGTTTCCGTTTTATAGATGACAGTTTTGGCGCCGAGCAGGAAATGCTGTTGTTTGTATCAAATCTTACTGCAAATGAGAATGCTTCGGCTTTTCTTGCAGAGTATGGCTGTCCGGCATATTATTCCTACAGCAGTCAGTTTTTGTGCAGACAAAAAGAAAGGGAATTACAGGAGATGTGCAGGGAGGCTTTATTATAATATGGTATATTTTGTCGGAGAAAACAGGTTGCAAGAACGGAGACGGAAACTTATAATGTAGAAAAGGAGTAGGATTATGGGAAATAAGAAGCCAAAGAAGAAAAAAACGGTGGGGGATGTGCTGCTGATTCTGATTTTGCTGATCGCTATCGGAGTATTTTGCTATGCCGCTTATAATCTGTTTCATATTTTTACAGAATATAAAAAGGGAACGGATGAATATAATAATATCGCTGAAATAGCAGTTACAGAGCTGGAACCGGAAGGAGAGACAGCCGGACCGGAGGGCGAGACACTTACGGCACCTATTTCGGTGGATTTTGCGTCTCTCAGGGAAATCAATGATGATGTAATCGGATGGATTTATGTAGAAGCAATCCCCGATATTAATTATCCGGTGGTACAGGGCAGTGATAACAGTGAGTACCTGCACAGTACATACAAGGGAACATACAATTTTGCAGGAACGATTTTTATTGACTGTGAAAACAGCAGGGATTTCAGCGACTGTAATACAATTGTTTACGGACATAATATGAAGAACGGTTCCATGTTTGGTTCTCTTAAGAAATTTTTATCCGATGAAGAGACACTTAAGAACAGCAGGTATTTCTGGATTCTCACACCGGAGAAAAACTATCGTTACGAGATCGTGTCTGCTTACAAAACTGCTGTGAACAGTGAGACATATACTCTGTTCAAGGGACCGGGAGAGGAATTTCTGGAATATCTGTCCATGGTGTTATCCAATTCTCAGATTGAGACCAATGCGGAAGAAATGAATATAAAGGATAAGATCGTGACTCTTTCCACCTGTACGGGCGATCAGTCAGTGCGTTTTGTGGTTCAGGGCAAACAGGTGGATGCCATTGATGTTATCCGGTGATCATTAAAAATACAGTCTGTCCCGGCCAATATGCAGGCAGACAGGAACAGAACAGGAGGTTCTATATGGAAAAAGAGATTCAGAAACTTCAGGAGATCATTGATCAGCATGATAATATAGTTTTTTTCGGGGGAGCAGGTGTCTCAACCGAAAGCGGGATTCCGGACTTTCGCAGTCAGGATGGTCTTTACAATCAAAAATACGATTTTCCTCCGGAAACTATTTTAAGTCATACGTTTTTTATGCGTCGGCCGGAGGAATTCTATAAATTCTACCAGGATAAAATGCTCTGTGATACGGCAAAGCCAAATGCGGCACACCTTAAACTGGCTGAGCTGGAGCAGGCAGGAAAACTGAAGGCGGTCATTACGCAGAATATTGACAATCTTCATCAGATGGCAGGAAGTCGTAAGGTGCTGGAGCTTCATGGCAGTGTATACCGGAATAACTGCATGAAGTGCGGAAAGTTTTATGGCTTTGAGCATATGAAAAAGGCAAAGGGTGTTCCGCGCTGTGAATGCGGCGGAATCATTAAGCCGGATGTGGTTCTTTACGAGGAAGGACTGGATAATGATGTGATCCAGGAATCAGTCCGTGCCATTTCCAATGCACAGGTTCTGATCATCGGAGGTACCTCACTGGCGGTATATCCGGCAGCCAGTCTGATCGATTATTTTCAGGGAAGCCATCTGGTGGTGATCAATAAGGCACCTACGCCGAGAGACCGGTATGCCAGTCTGCTGATCCAGGCTCCTATCGGTCAGGTATTCTCGCAGATTCAGGTCAGAGAGGTGTGATATATGGGACTTCTTTATGAGGTTGGGGACATTGTCACCCTGAAAAAAGGCCATCCCTGCGGAAGTAAAGAGTGGGAGATCCTGAGAGTGGGAGCTGATTTCCGCCTTAAATGTAAGGGCTGCGGTCATCAGATTATGGTTCCGCGAAAAATGGTAGAAAAAAATACAAAAAACCTGCAAAAAAAAGCATAAAAAGGCTTTACACAATTTCAAAAATATGTTAGAATCAACAACCGTGATATATTTCATATCCTTGCTCTTTGACAGGCAAAGGGCCAACAGACCATAAGGAGGTAAGACAAGCATGAACAAGTACGAGTTAGCATTAGTTGTGAGCGGCAAAGTTGAAGACGAAGTACGTGATGCGGTAGTAGAGAAGGCAAAAGGCTACATCACACGTTACAACGGTACCATCACAGAGGTTGAAGAATGGGGTAAGAAGAAATTAGCTTACGAAATTCAGAAAATGCATGAAGGCTTCTACTATTTTATTCAGTTTGAAGCAGACGCACAGTGTCCGGCTGAAGTGGAAAGACATGTACGTATCATGGACAACGTATTAAGATACTTAGTCATCAGAAAAGACGCATAATCTTTTTACTATGGATTTTAGAAAGCACCATTATGAAACCCGTTCAATTGTAAAAAACAGAGAGGTATAAGAATGAACAAAGTAATCTTAATGGGACGCTTAACAAGAGATCCTGAGGTACGGTATTCCGCAGGAGAGAATGCATTGGCAATCGCAAGATACACATTGGCAGTAGACCGCAGATTCCGCCGTGAGGGCGAGGCAACCGCAGATTTTATCAGCTGTGTTGTTTTTGGCCGCGGTGCAGAATTTGCCGAGAAATATTTTCGTCAGGGGCTCAGGATTGTTGTCTGCGGACGGATCCAGACAGGAAGCTACACAAACCGTGAAGGACAGAAGGTCTATACAACGGAGGTTGTGGTGGAAGAGCAGGAATTCGCAGAGAGCAAGGCAGCAAGCGACAGCTACGCCGCATCTCATCCCCAGCGTACAGCACCGGCACCGTCTATGCCAAGTCCGGGTGCGGCACCAAGTGCAGACGGCTTCATGAATATTCCCGACGGAATAGATGAAGAGTTACCATTCAACTAGAATAATGAATAGAACTACCTGAAAATAAGATAGGAGGAAACCATCATGGCTTACAATAGAGGTGAAAGACCAGATTCTCCAATGAAGAGAAGAGGCGGCCGCAGAAGAAAAAAAGTTTGTGTATTCTGTGGTAAAGAGAATAACGAAATCGATTACAAGGATGTTGCAAAATTAAGAAAGTATGTTTCCGAAAGAGGAAAGATCCTTCCAAGAAGAATCACAGGAAACTGTGCAAAACATCAGAGAGCACTGACTGTTGCAATCAAGAGAGCACGTCATATGTCTATGATGCCATACATCCAGGACTAATTCTGAGAGAATTCCGGAAGATTTTATAATGGTAAAATGAAAATTCTGCCGCGATCCCCATGGGATGGCGGCATTTTCATTCTCTGCGGAATTACTATGGCAAAACAGTATATAATCTGTTATAATATTTCAGAAGGATTCCTGTTAATATGATTCAGAATGGAAAAAGATTATGGATACAAAATTAAAATTGGGTAAACCGTTTAGACGTTATACGCGCTGGCCGTTATATTTATCAATTTTATTGATTGTCATTAATGTTTTTGTGTATCTGATAAATATGAAAGCCGGTTTCGTGGTTTCTGCAGGTCTGGTTATGTATATTGCTGTTGCAGCAGCCTTGTATTTTTATCATAAGCCGCTGATTTTAAATGATATTATTTATTTTGCAAATCAGTATGATGCGCTGGAACGGCGTATTCTGGAAGAATTGGCCCTTCCCTATGCACTTCTGGATATGAAGGGAAATATGGTCTGGTCTAACAAGCTTTTTTCCGGTATAACAGGCCGGGATCAGTTTTACAGGAAGAGTGTAACAACTGTTTTTCCGGAAATAACAGCAGATAAGCTGCCTGTTCCGGAAAAGAAAGAAATCAGTGAGGTCAGTGTCAGCTTTGGAGATCGGATCTATCGTGCGGTTATGCAGAGAGTTACAATGGGTGAGCTGATGAATAAGTCAGGGCTGTTTGACGAGGAGCAGAATGGCATGAGTGTTATTGCGCTGTACTGCTATGATGAAACGGAACTGAAAGACACGATCCAGAAAATTGACGAGGACAAGCTGGTAGTTGCCCTCGCTTATCTGGACAATTACGATGAGGCTCTGGAGAGTGTGGAAGAGGTACGCCGCTCTCTGCTTATTGCTCTTATAGACAGAAAGATCACCAAGTATTTTTCAAATTATGACGGTCTTGTACGGAAGCTTGAAAAGGATAAATATTTCCTTATCATGAAAAAAAGTTCCCTGGATGTTTTGAAGGAACAGAGGTTTCATATTCTTGATGAGGTTAAGACAGTCAATATCGGAAATGAAATGGCCATAACATTAAGCATCGGAATCGGTTTTGGAGCATCTACCTATCTTCAGAATTATGATTATTCCCGTATTGCCATCGAAATGGCTCTGGGACGGGGCGGTGATCAGGTAGTTATTAAGAACGAAAATACGATTACCTATATTGGCGGTAAAGCCCAGCAAATGGAAAAAAGCACTCGTGTAAAGGCGCGTGTAAAGGCGCAGGCCCTAAAGGAATTTATGAGTGCAAAGGACCGTGTGGTGGTCATGGGGCATAAAATTACAGATGTGGATGCACTGGGTGCGGCCATCGGTATTTACCGTGCGGGAAAGACCCTTGGGAAGCCGGTGCATATAGTGGTAAATGATCCGACAACGTCTATCAGGCCTCTGATGGCTGGATATATGGATAATCCCGATTATGAACCGTCAATGTTTATTGACAGTCAGCAGGCAAGAGAGCTGGTGGACAATAATACAGTGGTCGTGGTAGTTGATACCAACAAGCCAAGCTATACAGAATGTCAGGATCTTTTATATCTCACAAAAACCATTGTGGTTCTGGATCATCACAGAAGAGGCAGTGAAGTCATTCAAAATGCAGTGCTGTCCTATGTTGAGCCGTATGCATCCTCTGCCTGCGAAATGGTTGCGGAGATTCTGCAGTATTTCTCAGATGATATTCGTATGCGGAATATGGAGGCAGACAGTCTATTTGCGGGAATTATGATTGACACCAATAATTTTACCACCCGTGCCGGTGTACGGACCTTTGAGGCAGCGGCATTTCTGCGCAGAAGCGGCGCCGATGTCACGAGGGTGCGGAAACTTTTGCGGGACGATCTGGATTCCTATAAAGCCAGGGCAGAGGCGGTGCGTTCGGCGGAAATATACCGTGACTGCTTTGCTATTGCAAGATGTCCAAGTGAAGGGCTGAAAAGTCCTACGGTAGTAGGTGCCCAGGCTGCCAATGAGCTCCTGAACATTTCAGGAGTGAAGGCTTCCTTTGTAATGACAAGATACAATAATGAGGTCTACATCAGTGCACGGGCCATTGATGAGGTGAATGTGCAGCTTATGATGGAGCGTATGGGCGGAGGCGGCCACCTGACTATTGCAGGAGCACAGGTGCGTGCTTCTGTGGAGGAGACCGAGAAGATGCTGAAGGATATTATAGATCAATTATTTCAAGAAGGAGAAGACACGAAATGAAAGTAATTTTGCTGGAAGATGTGAAAGCCCTGGGAAAAAAGGGTGAAGTGGTAAATGTAAGCGACGGATATGCCAGAAATGTTATTATTGCAAAAAAGCTTGGCCTTGAAGCAACTCCCAAAAACCTGAATGATTTAAAGCTTCAGAAAGCTAATGCGGATAAGATCGCACAGGAAAATTATGAAGCTGCCAAAGCTTTTGCGAAAGATCTTGAGACAAAACAGGTGATTCTTACACTGAAGGTGGGAGAAGGCGGAAAAACCTTCGGTTCTGTTTCCAGCAAGGAAATTTCCGAAGCTGCAAAAGAGCAGCTTAATCTTGATATTGATAAAAAGAAGCTGCAGCTTCCAAATGCTATCAGAAATCTCGGGGTTACCAATGTTCCGGTGCGTATTCATCCGAAAGTAACAGGTAATCTTAAGGTGTGGATCAAAGAAGCTGAATAGAAAGGCTGCCTCAAAGGAGTGTAACTTATGGAAGAAGCGCTGATTAAGAGGATTCTCCCCCATAGTATCGAGGCAGAGCAGTCTGTGATCGGTTCTATGATCCTGGACAGGGATGCCATTCTTGTGGCATCGGAAATCCTGACCAGCGATGATTTTTACCAGAAGCAGTATGGTATTATCTTTGATGCCATGGTGGAGCTGTGTAATGAGGGCAAGCCGGTTGATCTTATCACCCTTCAGAATCGTCTGAAGGAAAAAGAGCTTCCACCGGATATCAGCAGTATGGAATATGTAAGAGACCTGATTACTGCAGTGCCCACATCAGCCAATGTTAAATACTATGCAAATATTGTCAGTGAAAAAGCAGTGCTCCGACGTCTGATACGGGTAAATGAAGAAATCGCCAATACCTGTTATCTGGAAAAAGAGAGTACCCAGGTTATTCTGGAGGAAGCAGAAAAAAAACTGTTCAATATTCTGCAGAGAAATACCGGCGGAGAATTTGTTCCGATCCAGCAGGTAGTGCTCAATGCAATTAACAATATTGAAAAGGCCTCAAAGGTTAAAGGTTCTGTTACAGGAATTCCCACAGGCTTTGTGGATCTGGATTATAAAACCTCCGGAATGCACAAATCGGATCTGGTGCTGATCGCAGCCCGTCCATCCATGGGAAAGACTGCTTTTGTTCTGAATATTGCCCAGTATATGGCATTTAGGAAAGATGTGACAGTGGCCATATTCAGTCTGGAAATGTCCAAGGAGCAGCTGGTGAACCGTTTGCTGGCTATGGAGTCACATGTGGATTCCCAGAATCTCAGAACAGGAAACTTAAAGGATGAAGACTGGACCAAGCTGGTGGAAGGTGCGGACATTATAGGAAATTCCAATCTGATCATTGATGATACACCGGGTATCTCCATATCGGAGCTGCGTTCCAAATGCAGGAAATACAAGCTGGAACATAATCTGGGGATCGTTATGATCGACTATCTTCAGTTAATGAGCGGAAGCGGAAAATCGGATTCCAGACAGCAGGAGATTTCTGATATTTCCCGTTCCCTGAAGGCACTGGCCAGAGAACTTGAGGTTCCGGTCATTGCATTGTCGCAGTTAAGCCGTGCAGTGGAGCAGCGGCCGGATCATCGTCCCATGCTTTCAGACCTGCGTGAATCCGGAGCCATTGAACAGGATGCAGACGTGGTAATGTTTATTTATCGTGATGATTATTATCATAAGGATACAGAAAAGAAAGACATCGCGGAAATTATTATCGCAAAGCAGAGAAATGGTCCCATTGGTACAGTGGAGCTTGTATGGCTGCCTCGTTATACACAATTTGTAAATATGAAAAAATAAAGTCCGGGCAAACCTCCCGCGAAGGATGTATGGAACTGTCGAACCCTTTTTATTGCATTTCACAGGGTCTTTGTTATAATAAAGGCATGGAATCAATAAGGAGGGGTAGTATGGAGAAACGGTACACCGTTGGACAGGCTGTAGAGCTGACAGGTGTAAAGTCCTACGTCCTGCGTTACTGGGAGGAGGAGCTCGGACTTTTTATCCATCGCAATGAGCTTGGTCACCGTTACTACACCGGATATGATATTCAGCTTTTTTTGAATATTAAAGAACTGAAAGAAAGAGGACTGCAGCTTCGGGCAATTAAGGAGGCTATTCCTCATTGTTCCGGAGAAGTACCGGAAATAGTGGAGCAAACCGGAGTGCCGGAAGAAGATAGTATTCCGGAGTTTCCGGGAAAGACGGCAGATGTTCCGTCAGAAAAAATAGTAGAATTTCAGCATATTCTGGAGCGCCTTATTGCACAGGAGATGAGCTTGAAAAACAGTGAAGAAGTCCGCTGCCGTAAAATTGACGAAGCCATCCGGCGTCAGCAGAATGCCCGGAGAGAAGCAGCGGCTGCATCGGACAGGGGAGGACGTAAGAATTTTTCGAAAACATAAAAGAGCTGCGGTTTAATACCGCAGCTCTTTTCTTACTGTTATGTAAGCTTGCAAAGCTATTACGGGAATTAATTATTCAGCCGGATGAATAGCTTCTGTTGGACAAGCTTCAGCGCATGTTCCGCAGTCTACACATGCATCTGCGTCGATTACATAATGCTCATCGCCCTGAGAAATAGCTTCGTTTGGGCACTCAGCTTCACATGTTCCGCAGCTAACGCATTCGTCAGAAATTACATATGCCATAGTTATATCCTCCTTATATCATTTGCACCCTCTATCGGGCTCTTAAGGACATTCTAATATATCTGACAGCGGATTACAAGTATAAAATTATAAACAAATATTTCAGAATGATTCTGTTGATTATGCAGCAGTTTGGTATTATAATAGCAAAAGGAGAATACTGAAAATTCCTGTAAATAATATAAAGGAGGACCTTGAAATGGCAAAGGTTAATAAAGAGATGCTGATCGGACAGCTGCTTACATTAAATCCAAACATTGCACCGATTCTTATGAGAGCCGGAATGCACTGTCTCGGATGCCCATCTTCCCAGATGGAGTCTCTGGAGGAGGCAGCAGCCGTACACGGCCTGGATGCAGATATCCTTGTTCAGCAGATCAATGATTTTCTTGGTGAATAATATAATAGAAAGAAAATAAGAAGTTAAAAAGAACTGAGCCGTTGCATAATCATATGCGTAAGTTTCTGACATCCAGGGTGTTTGTCTCACCGAGACATACGTCTGAAACATGGCGGATATTATCCGACATGGGCGGACATATGTCAGAAGGTGGCAACAAACACCGGATGCAGAACTTTCGCAGTATGAACTGCAGCGGCTTCGTTTTTCTGGCCTAAAGCTGGCTGAGAAGCTGAAGGGCATTGACGGAAATCTGTTCGCCATGTTCCTGAAGATGAGCTTCCCCTGCTGACGAAAATGCCTTTCCGTCAGCATATTCAGAAAGAATATTGCAGATCTTGTTAAATTCTTCCGGAGAATATTCCGACTGATGAACAACAAGCTGGTAAGTACCGGACAAATGCTCCTTGTACAATACATTATTTCCGTTATAGAAGCCGTTCAGTCCATGAGCTGCCAGGATTACATCATCCAGAGTACGGAAGGTGAACAGACGGATCAGATCCACTTCGGCAGGAGGAACCTGTGAAGGAGATTTTTCCTTTGTCTGTGCCGCTTCTTCTGTTTTGGGAGAACTGCTTCGCATTTTCGCCTCGTAAAGCTTCTGGAATACATCAATAATATTGTCCGCGCCGTCAAACTGGATCGTATCCGCTTTATCTTTAAAAGGTGCAAATTTGGAAAAACGTGTATCCAGCTCTTCGGGATCTTCTACTTTGGTAATGATAAGAATAATGCTTTCTGTGTTAACGGGAATGGCCTCGATCATAAGAGGAATATTATCTGCTTCGAAGCCGAATTGCAGCTGTGCCTGCTGCATCATGTCACGGAAAAGGCGTTTTGCCTTGTCGCTTCCGTACGCAAGTTCACTGATCCGGATCTGATGTTCTTCAAGATCCTGCTTGGTCAGTGTGCAACGAATCTGATTTTCGTTGATTTTTTCTAATTTCATATGATCACATCCTGTTCCTGGATTTCGGTAACGCTACTGTTCACTTTGTTTACAGTAATGTTGTGTGGACAGTAACCAACATCTGCTGCACTATTATACAGCAGAAATATGTTATGATTGATTAATAGTATATTGTATAGTATATTACAGCTAATTGCAAGATGTAAAGAAATTGTATTTCCCAATTTATAAAATATTTGGAAACAAATTCGAAAAAAATACATAAATTCACCAAAAAGGTTGTTTTTTTATTTTGAATCCGTATAATAAAAGCAGGAAAAGATATTTGGCTGTCGGTTACAGAAAAGAAAACCCAAGACAAATATCAGGAAACTTAAAGCTATGAATAATTCTGAAATGTCATTGCCATATTTCGTCGTGCAGCGTTCTGGCTGCGGCAATGCACATCAAAATCCCGGAAGATAAGACAGCCGTTCAGCCCGAATCTTTTCCATGAATCTATTTTTGTGTTTTCTAAAATCATATAAGGAAAGGAGGGCAGCGTACGGACAGTCATATATCACGGAAAAAAAAGAAGTCAGCAAAGCCTCTGAGAAGAGAACTGGAGCTTTACCGGGCACAGGGTGTGTCGCTGTATCTGGACGGAGAACCAAGTACTCCAAAAACTATTGCAAAAGCCTGTCAGGTTGCAGAAGGCGGAGGCTATATGCGGGATTATGCACAGGATGAACAGGGCAGAATAGCCCGGGTAAGTTTTGATTTTGTCCGGGAAGGATAACATAAGAGAAGGACTCTCCGGAAAATATGAGTTCCCCTACCATACATACCATCCGGAGAGTCTGATGGAAATCAGAAAAAAGGATATCCGCTGTTAATTTGTAAAGAAATTATGAATTGTTGAATTTTGTAATACAAATGTAAAAAAATATGGTATAATAAGCATCTGCCATAACTTTTCGAAAAAAGGAAAGGTTCTGGGGGATCTTAAAACAGTGAGATCAGGATAAAATGCCGAAAGGATGTACAATATGAAAAGAAATAACAAACCGGTAATTATTGTCTGTCTGTTGATTGTTTTACTGGCGGTGGCAGGCGCTGCATCACAGATTATCAGCAGATATATTCCATCCAGACAGCAAATGGATTTAAATGAATACTACGGTCAGGTGGCAGAAGGTGAGGCTGTTGTTATTATTGGCACAGAAATACTGGAGGACAGAGGACTTCTCTCAGGAGAAGAGGCATATCTTCCCCTCAGTCTGGTAAGAAGCCGTCTGAATCAGAGATTTTACTGGGACGGCGAAAATCAGCAGGTTCTGTTTGCTACACCGTCAGAGCTGACTTCTGCAGCTGCATCTGCTGAGCCGGGCAGTGAAGTGTGGCTGAATGGAGATACCGTATACCTCAATCTGTCATATGTGAAGCAGTTCACAGATCTGGATACATATGTATACCAGAACCCGGGAAGAATTGCAGTGCAGAAGCGTTTTAACAATGTGAATACGGTTACTGTCAAAAAAGATACCTATGTTCGTTACCGGGGAGGAATTAAATCAGAGGTTCTTACCTCTGTATCAAAGGGAACGACACTGCGCTTAATGGAAGAGCTTGATGAATGGGATCAGGTGGCAACAGATGACGGCTATATCGGATACATTGAAAAGAAAAAGGTCAGTGAGCCGGAAGTTGTGGATATTCCCCGGGATTTCCAGAAAGAGCAGTATACATATATTACTATGGATGAGCCGGTAAATCTTGTATGGCATCAGGTGACCACCCAGGAAGCCAATGCTTATCTTGGTGATGCCATAGCAAATATGACTGGCGTAAATGTGATTTCACCAACATGGTTTTCCATTGCGGATAACAGTGGGAATATCACGAATATTGCCAGTGCAGATTATGTAAATCAGGCGCATGAGAGAGGTCTTAAGGTATGGGGACTGGTGGATAATTTCAGCGTGGATATCAGTACCACAGAGGTTCTTTCCCATACCGGTTCAAGACAGAATCTGATACGACAGCTGGTGGATACAGCTCTTGCTGTGGGGCTGGATGGAATTAACATTGATTTTGAATCTTTAAGCGAGGATGCGGGGATACATTTCCTGGAATTTTTGCGTGAAATGTCAATTGAATGTCACAAAAACAATCTGGTTCTTTCTGTGGATAATCCTGTCCCGGAGGATTTTACAAGTCATTATGACAGAGCAGAACAGGGCAGAGTAGTAGATTATGTGATCATTATGGGATATGATGAGCATTATGTGGGCTCGGAAGCTGGTTCTGTGGCATCTCTTTCCTGGGTTGAAAAGGGTATTCAGGATACTCTGGAGGAGGTTCCGGCAGAAAGAGTAATCAATGCTGTACCTTTTTATACCAGACTGTGGAAAACATCCTCTGAAGGTGTGACCAGTGAGGCAATCGGTATGGATCAGGCTCAGGAGGTCATTTCCAGCAATAATGTGGAAACCTACTGGGATTCCGGTACAGGTCAGAACTACGGAACCTATGAAAGTGAAGGCGCCACTTATCAGATCTGGCTGGAAGATGCGGAATCACTGGCAGCCAAGGTACAGCTTTCCAGACAGTATGGACTGGCAGGAGTAGCTGCATGGAAGCTGGGATTTGAAAACAGCAGTATCTGGCAGGTAATTACAGATCATCTGCAATAAGAGAAAGGTTCAAAAGATTAAAGAGTATCATGCTAAAAGCACCCTCTGGAACATATACTGAAATTGAGTATTCCAGGGGGTGCGTTATTTTTGAGAAAACCTTTAATGGAATTCATTATGGCAGGCCTGCTTTTGGCTTCTTTTTATTTACTTTCAAAAGAGGCTGCAGATGTGGTCACAAAAACGGATACCAGTCGGCGGATCGTCATTGATGCCGGACATGGAGGGGATGATCCGGGAGTGATCGGCATAGGCGGTCTGAAAGAAAAGGAAATTAATCTTCAGATTGCTTCAAGATTAAAAACTGCGCTGGAAAAGAAAGGGTATCAGGTTTATATGACCAGAGAGAGCGATGGTGGGCTCTATGAGGAAGAGGACAGAAATAAAAAAGCCAGAGATATGCAGAACCGCATTGCTTTTATTAAAGAAAAAGAACCGGTTCTGACGCTGAGCATTCATCAGAACAGTTATCCTGAAGCTTCGATACAGGGGCCGCAGGTGTTTTACTATGGGGATTCTGTGCAGGGGGCTCTCCTTGCAAAATACATACAGGATCAGCTTAACACACATCTGGAGGTATCGAGGCCGCGTACCGCCAAAGGAAATACAAGCTATTATCTGCTGAAACGCAGTCCGGGAGTGTTGAACATTGTTGAATGTGGTTTCCTGACCAATCCTCGGGAAGCAGAGCTTCTGCAGCAGGAAGAATATCAGAAAAAGATTGTGGAGGCTGTGGTACAGGGAGTGGAGCAGTATCTGCAGTCCGGATGAAAATATTTGTAATTTTTATGAACTGGCTTTTCATCCTTTGGAGAGTCTGCTATACTGAAAAAAACTATGAATATTACAGAAATTGCAGTGGATCGTGATAAAATCGTAAAAAAAATGTAAGAAAGATAAAGGGTATTTATGGGCGGCATTTTTTATATTGTAATTTGTTTCCTGTTTGGAGGAGAACTGGCAGGGGTTCTGTTTTATAAAAAGAAAATGATCGGAACGGTAAACCAGATATGGACTTTTGCAGCGACTGCATTCGGACTGGGAACATTATTTCTGACCTGGGCGGTTTACCTGTTTGCATGGGGCTTCAGTGTGCTGGCAGAAGTAAAAGAGCCTCTTCTTCCGTCCAATATCATTGTTCTGGGGGGGGGATCGGTCTGGCTTCTGGGACTTTTTATCCTTAGAAAAAAAAGAAAAAAGCCTTTGGGGCACTGGGGCAAAATGACAGGAGACAGAAGCCTGTTTCGAAAAGAAGCTGTTTTTTATTGTCTTCTGTTTGCCTTTCTTCTGTGGATCATGTTTTATGTCTTCTTCATCCGCGGAGGAGTTCTTTACTCAGGATTCAGTGTATTTGGAGATTATGCACCGCATACGGCAATGATGCGTTCGTTTTCACTGGGAAACAACTTTCCTACGCAGTACCCTCATTTTGGCGGTGCTGATGTGAAGTACCATTTTATGTTTCAGTTTTTTACAGGAAATCTGGAATATCTGGGCCTGCGGCTGGATATTGCCTACAATCTTGCGGGAGCTCTTTCATTGTGGGCGTTTCTGGTAATGCTGAGTCAGTTTGTTCAGAGATTGTCTGGAGGATTTTCAGGCGGAATTCTGGCAGTGCTGCTGTTTTTATTCCGGAGCGGGACAGCGTTTTTTCAGTATGTGTGGGAACATCTCCGGGAAGGAGATTTGTGGCATGCACTGAAAAATAATTATTCCTTTCTCGGGTATACTCCCAATGAGGATTGGGGGCTATGGAATTTTAATGTTTATCTGAATCAGAGGCACCTTGCCTTCGGGCTTTTGCTGGTCATGATAGCGCTGTGGGTCTTTCTTGAGTGGCTGGAGTCAGGAACTGCCAGAGAAGCAAAAGGAAGGAAATGGCTGTGGGAATGCTTTTTTACAAAAGAGGCATGGAAAAGCCGTAATCTGGAAACGGCACTTCTGACAGGCTTGATGCTGGGACTTTGCGCGTTCTGGAATGGAGCGGCGGTAATCGGGGGATTGCTGATCTTAATGGGATTTGCTGTTTTTTCCGATGGAAAACTGGATTACGCAGCTACTGCAGCGATTACTGTCTGTTTTTCAGTGATTCAGTCAAAGATTTTCATAAAAGGCTCTGCTGTCAGTCCGTCGGTATATATCGGATTTATTTCAGAAGATAAAAGCCTGGGAGGCATTTTATTGTTTCTGCTGAGAATCACGGGCATTGTGTTTCTTGGAGTGATTCTTCTGGCAGTGTTTCTGAAAAGACGGGAACGCTGTATGGCGGTATCTTTTCTGATTCCTGTGGCTTTTACCTTTTGCTTTTCTCTGACACCGGATGTGACAGTAAATCACAAATATATTATGATAGCCTATGCATTTATGACAGTGCTATGGGCCTGTGCGCTGCAGAGGCTGTTTTCAGGGAAGCGGTGGTGCAGGCTTCTGGCAGTTGTTATGACCATATGCTTCATAACCACGGGAGTTTATGATTTTGTGATTATTCTTCGGAGAAATGGGCCAAATTACCGTGTTTCTGTTAATATGGAAAGTGAACTGACACAGTGGCTTGAGCAGAATCTGGAAAAAAATGATCTGCTGCTTAGTCCGGAATACAGCATGAATGAGGTGACTATGTCAGGTGCCATGCTTTATTGCGGCTGGCCTTATTATGCATGGTCAGCAGGATATGACACCGGTTACCGTGCGGCAAAAGCAGTGGAAATCTATACCGCTGATAATGAAGAGACACTGAAAAGACTGACAGAAGAGGAAAAAATCACATATATTTTATATGAAGAGGATATGCAATTTGAAGAAACTGCATGCAGGGAGGATGTGATTGCGCAGGCCTTTCCGCTTGTATACAGCTCTGAGGATGGGAGAATCAGGATTTATGAAACAAGATAGCTTATATATTATTATGCCTGCCTATAATGAAGAGGCAAATATCGGGAATGTTATTCGTCAGTGGTATCCGGTAATAGAAAAAATCGGCGGTGAGAGCCGTCTGGTGATTCTCAATGACGGAAGTCGAGATAAAACATGGGACCGGCTAAGAGAATTTGAACAGAAATATGATAAACTGATCTGCATTGACAAAAAAAATGAAGGACATGGTGCCACCATATTGAGGGGATATCATTATGCGGTGGATGCGGGAGCAGATTATGTATTTCAGACAGATTCGGACGGGCAGACGCTTCCGGAAGAATTTGATCAGTTCTGGGAGCAGAGAAAGAAGTGCGGACTTCTGATCGGATACCGGAAAGACCGTAAGGACGGGATCAGCCGGATTTTTGTAACAAGAGTTCTGCGCCTGCTGCTGCTTGTTACTTTTGGAGTGTGGGTGAAGGATGCAAATACACCTTATCGTCTTATGAAAGCTTCACAGCTGAAGAAGGTGCTAAAGAGAATTCCCGCAGGATATAATCTGTCCAATGTATTGATGACGGTAATTTATGAGAAGCATAAGCTGGGAGTACAGTATATTCCCATCACATTCCGTCCCCGTCAGGGAGGAAAAAATTCCATTAACATGAAGCGGATCGCAGGCATCGGAAAAGATGCGGTAAAAGATTTCCGGAAACTGCGCCGTACTGTATAAGAAAGGGGAGCTTGGGTTTTTATGAACAAAAAGATAAAAAAATGGCTTCCGGAGATTGTTGGGGCATTGCTGCTTGTGGGAGCTGCTTTCGGACTTCTTGGGAGAGATGTTTGGGTGTTCCTGACCTGGTGGCTTCTGGCGGTGCTGCTGGGAATGGTGGCCATGCCCTTTACAGGAAAACTCTTTGCAGGATTTGATGACAGGGGATGGATGTTTTCAAAGGTGCTTGCCATTGCTGTTACCGGGTTTTTAACCTGGTTTCTTGTATCTGTAAAGCTGCTTCCTTTTACAACTCTTACATGTGTGGGGGTGACGGTCTTATGCGGGATTGTTTGCTTTTTTCTGTTTAACAGGCAGCAGAAGACGGGAACAGAAGTATTCCCGGTAGATCATATGCACCTGGTGTGTCGGGAGGAACTGCTTTTTTTTGCCATGTTCCTTTTGTGGACATATCTTGCCGGCTTTCGTCCTGAGGCGTACGGAACTGAGAAGTTTATGGATTATGGCTTCATGGAGGCAATGATGCGCAGTACCACTCTTCCTGCAAGAGATATCTGGTATTCGGAAGGTCATATTAATTATTACTACGGTGGCCAGTATTTTGCCGTGTTCCTGACAAAGCTTTCAGGAAGCCGGGTAGAAATGACGTATAATCTGATGCGGACTTTTGTGGCAGGGCTTGCTTTTGTGCTGCCTTTTTCCCTTACTTATCAGATGATGAGAGACAGACTTCTGAAGGGGAGCAGCAAGGGCATGAGGGCGGTTCCGGCTCTGACCGGAATTCTTGCAGGAGCTGCAGTATCTCTGGCCGGAAATATGCATTATGTTATTTACAGCAAAATTATTCCCTGGATACAGAAGCTGACCGGTGAGCAGGTATCAGGATACTGGTTCCCGGATGCCACAAGATATATTGGATACAATCCGGATGTGAATGATAAAACTATTCATGAATTTCCGTGTTATTCCTTTGTTCTGGGAGATCTCCACGCTCATGTGGTGAATGTGATGTTTGTCCTGCTTGTGACAGGGCTTTTATATGCCTGGCTGAAAACTCTGCGGTCACAGAAAAAAAAACGTATGAGTATGAAAACGGGGGAGTATCTGAAAAAACAGCTTCTTTCACCGCATATTCTTCTGGTAAGTGTTCTTCTGGGAATGTTTCAGTGGACGAATTTCTGGGATTTTGTCATTTATTATGTGGTAACAGGCGGCGTTGTACTTTTTGCAAACATAATTCTGCTGGACGGCAGATGGAAGCAGATCATTCTTGTGACGGCGGCACAGGCAGCAGAGATTCTGCTACTTTCCTACGTGGTGATATTGCCTTTTACCCTCCAGTTTGAAACTATGGTGCAGGGCGTCGCCCTTGCACAGAACCATTCTAGGCTGTATCAGCTTCTGGTATTGTGGGGACTGCCTGTTTTTCTGACAGTTTTGCTCATAGTACGTGTTATGTGGGAAAAACGCAAAAGGTTTAAGAGAGGGATCGCAGGCTTTCTTGCCTCCATCTCTTTGCCGGATCTTTTTGCAGTGATTACAGGGCTTTGTGCCATGGGACTTGTTCTCATACCGGAGCTGGTCTATGTGAGGGATATTTATGAGAATGGCTATGCCCGTGCAAATACAATGTTTAAGCTTACATATCAGGCATTTATTCTTTTTGGAATCACAATGGGGTATGGCATATTCAGGCTTTTTTCTATTGTAAGAAAAAAAACGGTGAAAGTGCTGACAGCTTTGGCCTTGTTCTGTCTTCTCTGGACAGTGGGGTATTTTGGAAATGCTGTAAATGCCTGGTTTGGAGACGTGACGGATATTCATGGATATCAGGGGCTTAATGCACTGGCATTTCTGGATACAGACTTTGCTGAGGATGCAGACGCAATCCGATGGCTTAAGAAAAATGTGGAAGGATCTCCGGTGGTCCTGGAAGCAAATGGAGACAGCTATACAGGATATGAGCGGGTTTCGGCAGCCACAGGACTTCCTACGATTCTGGGATGGAAGGTTCATGAATGGCTCTGGCGTTCAGATGTGGAGGATCTGAATGAAAAAAGCGCTGATATTGAGACGATTTATACTTCTTCTGATGAGAAAACAGTGCGGGCACTTCTGGAAGAATATGAAGTATCTTACATTTTTGTAGGCTTTTTTGAAAGAGAAAAATACGGAGAAAATCTCAATAACGAACTTATAAAAAGCCTGGGAAATGTTGTTTATGAAAGTGATGAATACGAAACTTATATTGTACAGGTAGCCGGAAGTTCACATTGACAGGTTTTCTGTATAAATGGTATACTTATAAACAGGAATAAAGAGATGAAAACGCGGGCAAAGGAGCCATGATGGCCCTGGTCCGCGTTTTTTAAAAGCTGCTAAGGAGGGTTTTGAGGATGATTCGTAAATTGTATAAAAAAATGGTGGAATTTTATAAGGGGGATCCGGCACATATTCAGCATTTTGTTAAAGTGCACAGCTTTGCAAAGCTGATCGGAGAGGAGGAAAAGCTGGATAAGGACACGCTGTTTGTATTGGAAGCGGCAGCTCTTGTCCATGATATCGGCATCAAACCGTCTCTGGAAAGATATGGAAGAGAACACGGCAAGCTGCAGGAGCAGGAAGGACCTGCCTGTGCAGAAGCCATGCTGAAGGAGCTGGGGTTTGCTCCGGCAGTTATCCGCCGTGTATGCTATCTGGTGGGACATCATCATACTTATACAAATATTGACGGAATGGATTATCAGATTCTTGTGGAAGCAGATTTTCTGGTGAATTATTTTGAATCCGGCATGTCTGAGAGTGCCATCAGGGAAAGTGTGGCAAAAATCTTTAAAACCAAGTCCGGGACAGAACTGGCAAAAGAAATGTTCTTCCCGGAACCCTTTCAGATGTCTGAGACATGGGCACAGGATGCCCTTCAGGATCTGGAGGATTTTATTGAAGAGCAGGGAATCTATATCCGCCAGTAGATTAAGGGTGGTTGAATCTTAAAAAAAAATAGTGTAGAATATAAAAATAAGAAAAGAGGCTGTGGCATTTGAGTTTGCAACAGCCTTTTAAAAACACAGAAAGCAGGATTAGCATGAAAGCAGAAATTGTATCCATGACGGAGGAATGCCTGGATCAGGAGGCATTGAACAGGGCCGGCAGGATTTTGCTGCAGGGAGGTCTTGTGGCTTTTCCTACAGAAACTGTTTACGGGCTGGGAGGAAATGCACTGGATCCCAAAGCGTCCGTGAAAATATATGCTGCTAAAGGAAGGCCCTCAGACAATCCTCTGATCGTTCATATTGCGGATATGGAGAAACTGCCGGCCATTGTTTCAGATTTTCCTGAAAAAGCCCGAAGGCTGGCAGAAAGATTCTGGCCGGGACCGCTGACCATGATTTTTCCGAAATCAGCACTGGTTCCACGGGAAACTACCGGTGGGCTGGACAGTGTTGCAGTCCGGTTTCCCAGTGATAAGATCGCCCGGGAACTGATAAAGGCAGCAGGAGGCTATGTGGCAGCACCCAGCGCCAATACATCAGGACGTCCAAGCCCTACTACGGCGGAACATGTGAAAGAAGACCTGGGAGATGCCATTGATATGATCATTGACGGAGGACAGGTTGGAATTGGTCTGGAATCTACCATTGTGGATTTTACGGAAGATGTACCGGTTGTTTTGCGGCCGGGATATATATCTCTGGAAATGCTGAGAGAGATTTTGGGAGAAGTCCGGATGGACAAAGCCCTTCAGATTACTGACAGCAGCGTCAGACCCAAGGCACCGGGAATGAAATACCGGCATTATGCCCCAAAAGCAGAGCTTTTTATTGTGGAGGGGCCACGGCAGGAAGTAACGGATACCATTAACCGTCGGGCAGAGGAAGCATGTACCGGCGGAAAACGGGTGGGAATCATTGCTACAGATGAAACGGGCGGCAGTTATCACTGCGGAATCATTAAAAGTATTGGAAGCCGGGAGCATGAGGAGACGATTGCCCATCACCTGTATGAGGTACTGAGGGATTTTGACCAGTGTAATGTGGATGTGATATATTCAGAGGCTTTTTATACCCCCAGAATGGGACAGGCGATTATGAACCGGCTGCTCAAAGCAGCGGGACACAAAATTATATATACACGGGAGGAACAGAAATGATAGCATTAGGCAGTGATCATGGCGGTTACGAAATGAAAGAGGAAATTAAGAAGCATTTGGATGCACGTGGGCTGGAGTACAGGGACTATGGCTGCAACGGACCGGAATCTGTGGATTATCCTGTATATGCAAAGAAAGTTGCCCATGGGATTCTGGCCGGAGAATGCGATAGGGGAATCATCATTTGCGGAACCGGAATCGGCATTTCCATTACTGCAAATAAAATTAAAGGAATCCGTGCGGCATTATGTTCCGACTGTTACAGCGCGGAGGCTACAAGACTTCACAATGATGCCAATGTTCTGGCACTGGGAGGCCGGGTAATTGGAATTGAGCTTGCAAAAAAAATCGTGGACACGTTTCTGGATACGGAGTTTTCAGGCGGGGAACGCCATGTTCGCCGTATTTCCATGATGGAAGAGGATTGACGGCGTATGGCAGAGGCGTACTTCAAATAACGGGAGGTTGTAATGATGAATAAAGGAGAAAAAAGGCAGGATTACCTCTCATGGGATGAGTATTTTATGGGAGTGGCCATCCTGTCAGGAATGCGTTCCAAGGATCCTAATTCCCAGGTAGGAGCCTGTATCGTCAGTCAGGACAATAAGATTTTGTCCATGGGCTATAACGGATTCCCCATGGGCTGTTCCGATGACGAATTTCCATGGGCACGGGAGGGAGATGCGCTGGATACGAAGTATTTGTACGTAACACACAGCGAGCTGAATGCAATCCTGAATTATCGCGGCGGAAGTCTGGAAGGCGCAAAGCTTTATGTCTCTCTTTTTCCATGTAATGAATGCGCAAAAGCGATCATTCAGTCCGGAATTAAAACGATCGTGTATGACAGTGACAAGTATGCGGATACAGATTCAGTGATTGCATCCAAGAGAATGCTGGATGCGGCGGGGGTGCGCTATTACAGATACAATCGTACGGGCCGCAGTATAACTTTTGATGTATGATACTTCGATGCAATCAGCAGCTGCAGCTAAATTCATCCGGGAAAACAGAGGAGAGTGCAGGCAAAAGGTCTTGACACCTCCTGTGTTTTCGCATAGAATAATGCTGTGAAATGTTAATAGAAATAAAAGGCAGTGATGAGAATAGTACATAAGGAGCAATCTCAGAGAGGAATCCCCTTCGGTATTCGGCAGGTGATGAAAGGATTCTGTGCGTGAATTATGGAACCGGCCTCGGAGCCCTGTGCGATTGAAGCATGGCGTTTCCCGCGTTAAGGGAATTGGAGTGAACAGCTGATGAAGCTGTTAAACAGGGTGGTACCGCCGGAGCTTTTCGGTCCCTTTGGGGATGGAGAGCTTTTTTTTGTGTATCATAATTTTATGGAAATAAAAAGATTAAAGGAGAAAGACTATGGCAAAGGATAAGAAATTGGTAGAAGCCATTACCTCTATGGAAGAGGATTTTGCCCAGTGGTATACAGATGTGGTAAAAAAAGCAGAGCTTTGTGACTACACCAGTGTAAAGGGCTGTATGGTGATCAAACCGGCAGGATATGCAATCTGGGAAAACATTCAGAATGAGCTGGACCGTCGTTTTAAAGAGACAGGTGTTCAGAATGTTTATATGCCCATGTTTATTCCGGAATCTCTTCTGCAGAGAGAGAAGGATCATGTGGAAGGCTTTGCACCGGAGGTTGCGTGGGTAACTCATGGCGGTCTGGAGCCTCTTCAGGAGAGAATGTGTGTACGTCCTACTTCTGAGACACTGTTCTGTGATTTTTATGCAAAGGAGATCCAGTCTCACAGAGATCTTCCCAAGGTATATAATCAGTGGTGTTCTGTGGTACGCTGGGAAAAAACAACACGTCCTTTCCTTCGTTCCAGAGAGTTTTTATGGCAGGAGGGACATACTGCTCATGCCACAGCAGAAGAGGCAGAAGAGCGTACCATTCAGATGCTGAATGTTTATGCAGATTTCTGTGAGGAAGTTCTGGCGATCCCGGTTATCAAGGGCCGCAAGACCGACAAGGAGAAATTTGCAGGAGCTGAAGCAACCTATACCATCGAATCTCTTATGCATGACGGAAAGGCGCTTCAGTCAGGAACCAGTCACAACTTTGGTGATGGATTTGCCAGAGCTTTCGGCATTCAGTATACCGATAAGGAAAACAAACTGCAGTATGTGCACCAGACCTCCTGGGGTATGACGACACGAATGATCGGAGCCATTATCATGGTTCATGGTGATAACAGCGGACTTGTTCTGCCGCCGAGAATCGCTCCGGTGCAGGCAGTGATCATTCCTATTCAGCAGAGAAAAGCAGGTGTCCTGGAAAAAGCAGATGAACTGTTTGCCGCTCTGAAAGAAGCAGGAATCCGCGTGAAGGTGGATGATACTGATAAGAGCCCGGGCTTTAAGTTTGCTGAACAGGAAATGAGAGGAATTCCGGTTCGTATTGAGTGTGGTCCGAAGGATATTGAGCAGGGTCAGGCTGTGATCTGCCGCCGTGATACAAGAGAAAAATTTATTGTAAAATTTGAAGAGCTGGCAGAGAAGGTTCAGGAAGTTCTGGATATGATGCAGAAGGATATGCTTGAGCGTGCCCGCAGCCATCGTGATGCCCATACCTATACCGCTGCAGAATACGAAGAATTTAAAGATATTATCAACAATAAACCTGGTTTTGTAAAGGCAATGTGGTGCGGCGACAGAGCCTGTGAAGATAAGATCAAAGAGGATGTACAGGCAACCTCACGCTGTATTCCTTTTGTACAGGAGCAGCTTTCTGATAAATGTGTGTGCTGTGGCAAACCGGCTAAAAAAATGGTTTACTGGGGCAGAGCATATTAATTTTGTATGGTCATAACCTTTTTTATGCTTACATAAGATAGACCGTAAGTATTTCGGAGGGGGTTATGCCATTGTATGATTTCGGACTCAGTACTTTGGAGCAGTATGGCTTGAACGCAAAAGAAGCATCCCGGACAAGAGGGGCGCTTCTTTGCGTTACGGAAAAGGGACTTCTCATTCTGAGGGAGTTCAGGGGCTCTGAAAAGAAGCTGCAGAAGCAGCAGAAAGTGCTGAAAAGCCTGGAAGAGAACGGTTTCAGGGTGGACAGTTATCTTGAAAACAGGGAAGGAAATCTGATCAGCCGTGATTGTGATGATGTTCCCTATACTCTTCAGAAGTGGTATGAGGGTCGGGAATGTGATACGAAATCCAGAGAGGATATTTATACAAGTGTCCGTACTCTTGCAAAATTACATAAAGCCTTACGCCTTCCGGTGGAGGAAGACTACGTGGAAAAATCACTGAGGGATGAATATTTGCGTCATAATCAGGAGCTTAGAAGAATACGGAAATATATCCGAAAAAAGGGCCCCTGCACAGAATTTGAAAAAAAACTGCTTTCCAGTATGGAATGGTTTCTGGACAAAGGAGAAGAGGCGCTGGCCATGCTGGACAAATCTGATTATGAAGCACTGAGGGAGGAGGCTCTCACACAGGGACAGATCTGTCACGGAGAGTATACCCAGCATAACGTTCTTATGGTGAAAGGCGGTACGGCAGTGACAAATTTCGGCCATTGGGGTTATGATATCCAAATGGCCGATTTATATTGCTTTATGCGGAAAATACTGGAAAAATATAACTGGGATACAGCTCTTGCAGGAGAACTTCTGCGCACCTATCATCAGATTAAAGAAATATCGCCTCAGGAGTGGGAGCTTCTTCGGGTACAGTTTACGTATCCTGAAAAATACTGGAAGCTGGCAAATTATTATTTTTCTCACAATAAAGCCTGGATTTCAGAGAAAAACAATGAGAAATTATCCGGTCTGATCAGAGGAAAAGAAACCTGGGAAACCTTTGTGTCGCAGTGTTTCGGGAAATATCCATTTTAGACGAAAAAAAAGGATTTTTCTTTTCTTTTTTGTGTAACTGTTATATAATAGAAAAAAAGTTTGATACAGGGAGGTACATTGGTATGGATTACAAAGAGGTTTATAGTCAGTGGCTTGAGAACCCATACTTTGATGAAGCGACCAAGGCGGAATTAAAGGAAATTGAAGGAAATGAGAATGAAATTCAGGAGCGTTTTTATATGGACCTGGAATTTGGTACAGCAGGTCTTCGCGGCATTATCGGCGCAGGAACAAACCGTATGAACATTTATGTGGTAAGACGTGCAACACAGGGACTCTGCAATTATATTGCAAAGGTTGGAAAACAGGCACAGGGCGTGGCAATTGCTTACGATTCCCGTCATATGTCTCCGGAGTTTGCAGAGGAAGCAGCACTCTGCCTGGCAGCAAACGGAATCAAGGCTTATCTTTTTGAAAGCTTAAGACCAACACCGGAGTTGTCATTTGCAGTCCGCCATCTGGGCTGTGCAGCCGGAATCAATGTAACAGCCAGCCATAATCCGCCGGAATATAACGGATATAAAGTATACTGGGAAGACGGTGCACAGATTACACCGCCTCACGATACAGGAATTATGGGCGAAGTTAAGGCTATTTCTGACTGGAATACTGTTAAGACCATGGATAGGGAAGAAGCTGTCAAAGCCGGTCTGCTTGAAGTGATCGGACAGGCCATTGACGATGCTTACATGGCAGAGCTGAAAAAACAGGTTCTCCACATGGATTCCATCAAGGCAGAAGGCAAGAATCTGAAGATTGTTTATACACCTCTTCACGGAACCGGTAATATCCCTGCAAGAAGAATCCTGAAAGAGCTTGGATTTGAGAATGTATATGTTGTAAAAGAGCAGGAGCTTCCTGACGGAGCATTCCCCACAGTAAGCTATCCCAATCCTGAAGCAGCAGAAGCTTTTGAACTGGGCTTAAAGCTTGCGAAAGAGGTGGATGCGGATCTGGTTCTGGCAACAGACCCGGATGCAGACCGTCTTGGTGTCCGCGTAAAAGATAAAAACGGAGAATATCATGATCTTACCGGAAATATGTCCGGCTGTCTGCTTGCAAACTATGAGATCAGCCAGAGAAAGGCCCTTAACGGAAGCCTTCCGGAAGACGGCGCTCTGATCAAAACAATTGTTACCAGCAATCTGGCAGATGCCATTGCAAAGGGCTACGGCGTTAATCTCATCGAAGTACTTACCGGATTTAAATTTATCGGTCAGCAGATCCTGGGATTTGAGAACAGCGGTAAAGGAACATATCTGTTTGGCTTTGAAGAAAGCTACGGCTGTCTGATCGGAACATATGCAAGAGATAAAGACGCAATTGTTGCTACCATGGCTCTCTGTGAAGCAGCAGCTTATTATAAGACACAGGGTAAGACCTTATGGGATGCAATGATCGATATGTATGAAGAATTCGGCTACTACAAGGATGCTATCCAGTCTGTAACCTTAAAAGGTATCGAAGGCCTTCAGAAGATCCAGGATATCATGAATACTCTTCGTGAAAATCCGCCGGCAGAATTTGCAGGACTGAAGGTTGTTGCAGCAAGAGACTACAAGAAGGATACGATCACAGATCTGGCAACAGGCGCTGTGAAGCCTACCGGCCTTCCGAGCTCCAACGTACTTTACTATGAGCTTACCGATGATGCATGGGTTTGTGTAAGACCTTCCGGAACAGAGCCAAAGGTAAAATTCTACTATGGCGTAAAGGGAACGTCTCTTGAGGATGCAGATGCAAAATCAGAAGAGATGGGCAAAGCAGTTCTGGCAATGGTAGATGCAATGCTGTAAATTATGGATTCAGAAAAAAAGTATTCTTTTGAGGAACTGGTGGAGATCGTGGCAAGGCTGCGGCAGGAATGTCCGTGGGACAGTGTACAGACTCACCAGTCGCTGAACACCTGTCTGGTCAATGAAACACAGGAAGTTCTGGAAGGTGTTTCCATTCTGGAAAAAGAAAAGGATGGTTCCAATCTCTGTGAAGAACTGGGAGATCTTCTGCTGCTGATTCTTCTCCACAGCGAAATTGCCCGGGAGGAAGGAATTTTTACTCTCGAGGATGTGATAACGCAAATTGCGGCGAAGATGCGTTTCCGTCATCCGAAGATTTTTACGCCGGAGGATAAGGAAGCGGTATCCCTCACATGGGAACAATTAAAAGAAAGAGAACACGAACTTCGCAAAAAGGGTCAGGATTTACAGTGATTTCCTGAAATATCGGTGAAAATCCTTGACAATAAAAGTTAAAAGGTATATATATAGATGATATAGCGCGTTAATCGCTGGCGCTGTAAGATATGTATATAATGAGACATCGATTAGAGGAGGAAACACCATGAATAAGACAGAATTAGTAGCTGCTATGGCGAATGAGACAAATTTATCCAAAAAGGACGTTGAGGCAGTTTTGAAATCTTTTGTTGACGTAGTATCAAAAGAGCTGAAAAATGGCGGAAAAATCCAGTTAGTTGGTTTTGGTACATTTGAAGTCAGCGAGAGAGCTGCAAGAGAAGGAAGAAATCCTCAGACTGGTGAAACAATGACAATCGAAGCTTCCAAAGCTCCGAGATTTAAAGCAGGAAAAGCTTTAAAAGATATGGTGAACGGCAAATAGTCCATATACAAAGGTTTATGCAGGGGGAACGGAGGTTCCCCCTGTTTTGCTGCTGCGGAAAGGAGAAAAGATAAAATGCGTTTAGACAAATATTTAAAGGTATCCCGGCTGATCAAGCGAAGAACGGTTGCAAATGAAGCCTGTGATGCAGGACGTGTTCTTGTGAATGACAAACCGGCAAAGGCGTCTGTACAGGTAAAGCCGGGAGATACCATAGAGATCCAGTTCGGAAGCCGTAATGTGAAAGTGGAGGTTCTGGAGGTGAAGGAAACAGTAAAAAAAGAGGAGACTGAGAGTCTGTACCGTTATCTCTGATAAGGTCTAATAAAAAAAGTAAAGGCATAGACTAAAAAGAGACAGTCAGGGGAGGCTTCATTTGGAAGGTGGAAAAGACCTGCAGGTGCATAAGCTTACCATGGAAAAACGCCAGACGGCAGAGGTGACAGGAGTTCTTGATGTGGATTCCTTTGATGAAAAGGAAATCCTGCTGGTAACAGGGGAAGGAAAGCTTCTGATCAGAGGAGAAAAGCTTCATATGACCCAGTTAAGTCTGGATAGCGGGATTGTCCGGTTTGCAGGCCGGATTGACAGCTTGAGCTATCAGTCAAAAAATACACAGAAAAACCAGGAGCCTCTTTTGAAAAGGCTGCTTCGATAAACTATGAGCAGCTATATGGGGCATGAAATCCGGCTGTTCTGTCTGTCAGCGGGGATGGGCGGAGTTTTTTTGCTGATCTATGATCTTCTGATCATTCTGAGAAAGGTTTTTTCTGTGAAAGGATTTACAGCTGCTGCGGCAGATATCCTGTATTGGGGGGGAGCGGCAGTTACTTTTTTCTGTATGGCTTACCGGAACAATGAAGGGAACCTGAGAGCGTACCTGTTTACCGGAGCGGCAATGGGCGTTTTTCTCTGTTATCTGACGGTACATCCCTTTTTTATCCGGGCGGGAACAAAAATTCTGGAAGTCCCGGTATTTTTTGTAAAAAAAATAATAAAGCGGTTGCTATTTTACATCAAAAGATGTAGAATTTATTTGCATGGCCGTATAACAAGGGGGGTTTTTCGCCCAAAAACGGCCAAAAAGCAGAAAAAAAGGGGCAGACAGGTTGAAAGAGTCAGGCGAAACCAAAAAGGAAAACAGAATAGGTTCTAATCAGCTTGGAATGCTCGTGATTGCGCTTATTGTACTTGTGCTGCTGGGATGGCTGACCATGGAAAGCAGAAATCTTCAGAGCCGTCTTGCCGTGTATGATGCCAGGGCAGCAGAGCTGGAAGAGCAGATTGAGGATGAGACTGAGCGCACTGAAGAAATCAAGGAACTGAAAGAGTACATGCAGACAGATGAATTTGCGGAAGAGGTTGCCAGAGAAAAGCTTGGACTTGTAAAAGAAAATGAGATTGTTTTTCAGGAAGAAAAATAGTCTTTTGTCGAAAACTTTTTTGTTTTTCGGGCAGCTTTCGACAGATAATTTATACCTCACCCTATATAATATCCATTTGACGAGGATATTGGGGAGGGGGACATATGCAGGAATGGATGATTGCCATGCTCGTTATCAGTGTGATGCTGATTATACGGGACATGGCAAATACTTTTTTGGAAGGGAAAACACACAGCGAGGGGGAGATTCTGCCGCCGGGTGACAGCCATCCCCAGAAGGAAAAGGTTCAGAGGTATGCGGCTTCTTTTCAGAAGCTGGCAGATACCTTTTACGGAATGCCATACCGTATGGATTATCTCAGCAGCGGGCAGCTGAGCCGGATCATTGAGGATGTCAAAGAGCAGGTATGCAGCAGATGCTACCAGAAGGATATATGCTGGCGGGAACGACAGAGGGATATGGATCAGGCAGGAGAAGCTTTGATACGCACTATGGAGGCAGGAGATCCGGAGGAGCTTCAGCGTCTTAAAACAGAATGGATGGGAATATGCAGCCATGCAGTTCCTTTTTTGGGTGTGGTGTCAGAAAGCTTTCAGAAAGAAAAGCAGAATCTGATATGGAGCAATCGGATGATAGAGAACCGGCTGGCAGTGGCCCAGCAGCTGACAGATATTTCCTGCATCATGAAAACGGTTGCAGATGATCTTTACGAAATTGCTCCCGGTACGCCGGAATTTACGGAGGAAATAAAAAAAAGTCTGAAAAAACGCCATATACTGCTGAAATATGTCTGGGTCATGGACAAGGTGGAAGGACGCCGTCAGGTTTTTCTGACTATGCGCACGAGAAGCGGTCAGTGCATTTCAGTAACGGAACCGGCTCAGATTCTCTCGGAAATCTGCGGATGCACCATGACTGCAGTGAAGGGAAGCAGGCTGATCGTTAACGGGGAATTTCATACGGTGCATTTCATTGAAGATGTAAGCTATCAGGTGCTTTACGGAGTTGCCCGGCTGACGAAAGAGGCAGAAAAGGTTTCCGGAGATAATTATATCTGTCGTGAAGAGGAGGAAGGGCGTTTTCTGATGTGCCTTTCTGACGGAATGGGCTCCGGGATGGAGGCCTGCCGGGAAAGTGAAATTGTGGTGGATCTTCTGGAACAGTTTCTGGAATCCGGTTTTTCTCAGGAGACGGCAGCCAGAATGGTAAATTCCACTCTGGTCTTAAAAGGTCAGGAGGGAATGTTTTCAACGGTGGACATCTGCGCAGTAGATCTCTATACAGGTGTATGCAGCTTTCTGAAGGCAGGTGCTTCTTCAACTTTTATCAAAAGAGACCACTGGGTGGAGACGATTTCTTCCCGGAGTCTTGCGGCGGGGCTGATGCAGCAGCCGGATTTTGATACAACGTCCAGAAAGCTTTATCATGGAGATATTCTTATCATGATGACAGACGGAGTTCTGGATGCACTGCCTGCATTGAAGGAAGAGGAAACCATGAAAGAAATTATCATGGATATTCATGAGGGAACTCCAAGGGAGATTGGCAGAGGGATTCTGGAACGGGTTTTAGGATACAGTGATTATCACGCACGGGATGATATGACAGTTCTGGTGGCGGGAATGTGGAAAAAATAAAATGCAGGGAAAGATATGTACAGACGAGTAAAGGATTATATTCTTAAGAATAACATGATTGAAGAGGGCAGTATTGTTCTGGCAGGACTTTCGGGAGGAGGGGACTCCATGGCAATGCTTTTTTTGCTTTGGAAACTTGGAAAGGAAATCCCCTTTAAACTGACAGCCGTTCATGTACATCATGGGATAAGAGGAAAAGAGGCGGACCGGGATATGGAACAGGCACGGGAAATGTGCGGTCGCTTTGGGATTCCTTTTCATGTTCATTATTACGATGTGCCTGCACTGGCTGAGAAATGGAAGACAGGACTGGAGGAGGCAGGAAGATGTGTGCGCCGGGAGGCTTTTGAAAAAGAAACCGAGCTGCTCGGGAAGGAGAAAAGCCATGTCCGGATCGCGCTGGCACATAATAAAAATGATCTGGCAGAGACGATGCTACATCATTTGTCCAGGGGAAGCGGTCTCAGGGGTTTATCCAGTATGCGGCCGGTTTCCGGAAAAATCATAAGGCCGCTGTTATGCCTGGAAAGAAAGGAAATCGAACTCTGTTTAAAAGAGAATCAGATTCCTTACGAAACAGACAGCAGTAATCTTTCGGATGATTATACACGGAACAGGATCCGTCACCATATTCTTCCTGCAATGGAGCAGGATATTAATTTTCAGACAGTGGGACATATGGCGCAGACAGCGCAGATGATCGCTCAGGCGGAGGATTATCTCCGGGAGCAGGGAAAACGGCTTCTTGAACAATGTGAAAAAACACCGGAAGGGTATTTTCTGGATGGAAAATTTGTGGAAGCGCCTGATGTAATTCAGAGCTATGCGGTGCAGCATATTGTTGAGCAGATATCAGGGCAGCAGAAGGATTTTACATTCCGGCATATCGGGATGGTGCAGGAGCTGGCAAAAATGCAGACAGGGAAGGAAATCTGCCTGCCCTATGGACTGACGGCCAGAAAAACGTATAACGGGATATTTGTGGGAACCAAAGTGACGGAAAATCTGCGTGAGTGTGCCGGTGCAAAGGAGGAGTTCTCATTTTTATTAAAAATTCCGGGCGTTACAGAGGTGGGAACCGCCTCTCTTCATACGGATATTTTTTTCTTTAAAGATCAGAAGATTGAAGAAAAAAAGTATACGAAATGGATGGATTATGATAAAATAACAGGGGAATTATATATACGCACCAGAAAGACGGGAGACTTCATGATCGTTGACGAAAAAGGCTCTCATAAGAAACTGAGCCGTGTGATGATCGATGATAAAATTCCCAGGGAACAGAGGGAACGTGTGCTGGTTGCTGCCTGTGGCAGTGAGGTACTGTGGATCATCGGCGGCCGGATCAATCAGAGAGTGAAAATAACCGGACAGACAAAGCGTATATTGGAATTAAAATACCAAGGAGGACAAATAAATGCATGAGAGAATCAGAGTTTTATTAAGTGAGGAAGAAGTTGATACCAGGATTCAGGAGGTTGCCGATCAGATCAACAGAGACTATGCCGGAAAAGAGATCCATATGATCTGTGTTCTTAAGGGCGGTGTCTTTTTCATGTGTGAACTGGCAAAGAGAGTTACTGTGCCTGTATCTCTTGACTTTATGTCTATTTCCAGTTACGGGGATGATACAAAGTCCAGCGGTGTGGTAAAGATTATCAAGGATCTGGATCAGCCTCTGGAAGGTAAGGATGTACTGGTGGTAGAGGATATTATCGACTCAGGACGCACCTTAAGCTATCTGCTGGAGATTCTTGAAGGACGTAATCCCAACAGCATCAGACTCTGTACCCTTCTTGACAAGCCGGAGCGCAGGGTCAAAGAAGTAAATGTAGATTACTGCTGCTTTAACATTCCTGATGAATTCGTTGTGGGATATGGACTGGATTATGCCCAGAAATACAGAAATCTTCCATACATCGGAGTGGTGGAATTTGAGGCAGAATGAAAGGAGATTTAACTAAGTGAATAAATCAAGCAGAACGGGGCTGTATCTGGTACTGGTCGCTGCGCTGATTGCCGGGTATCTGTTTTTGAATCAGCAGGTAACATCACAGAATGATTATTCCTGGCAGCAGCTGGAAAGTGCACTGGAAAATGACCAGGTGGTGGGAGCCCGGATTCGACAGAATCAGGAGGTGCCCACAGGCTCAGTAGTTGTGGACATTTTAAATGAAGGACAGAAAATCGTATACGTGACAGATGTCCGCGAGGCGGAGCAGCTGTTGAAGGAAAACGGTATTTATCCGGATGTGGAGGATGTTCCCAGGGATAATGTGTTTCTGTCAACACTGTTTCCGGTTTTGCTTACCGGCGGTCTGGTAATTATGATCATTCTGATGATGAATCGTCAGATATCCGGCGGAGGCGGCAGCAATGCCAAAATGATGAATTTTGGCAAGAGCCGTGCAAGAATGTCTTCCCCGGAGGATAAGAAAATCACATTTCAGAATGTTGCCGGACTTGAAGAAGAAAAGGAAGATTTGGTTGAGGTTGTGGATTTCCTGAAGAATCCCCAGAAATATACGAAGGTCGGGGCAAGAATTCCCAAAGGTGTGCTTCTGGTGGGACCTCCGGGAACAGGAAAGACTCTTCTTGCAAAGGCTGTTGCAGGAGAGGCAGGTGTACCCGTCTTTTCCATTTCCGGATCTGACTTTGTGGAAATGTTCGTAGGTGTGGGTGCGTCCCGTGTCCGCGACCTTTTTGAAGAGGGCAAACGCCATGCCCCCTGTATTATTTTTATTGATGAGATCGATGCAGTGGCAAGACAGCGAGGAACCGGAATGGGCGGCGGACATGACGAGCGTGAACAGACTCTGAACCAGCTTCTGGTTGAGATGGATGGTTTTGGAGTGAATGAGGGAATTATCGTGATGGCTGCAACAAACCGTGTGGATATTCTTGATCCTGCTATTCTCCGCCCGGGCCGTTTTGACCGTAAGGTAGGCGTGGGAAGGCCGGATATCAATGGACGTGAGCAGATTCTTCATGTACATTCCAAGGATAAACCGCTGGGGGAGGATGTGGATCTGCATCAGATCGCTCAGACTACGGCCGGTTTTACCGGTGCGGATCTGGAAAATCTGATGAATGAGTCTGCAATTTCTGCGGCAAAGGAAGGACGCGCTTTTATCCGCCAGCAGGACATTAAAGGAGCCTTTATTAAAGTAGGAATCGGTGCTGAAAAGCGCAGCAAAGTCATTTCTGAAAAGGAAAAGAGAATCACGGCTTATCACGAAGCCGGACATGCCATTCTGTTTCATGTTCTTCCGGATATGGAGCCGGTTTACACCATCTCCATTATTCCCACCGGAATGGGAGCAGCCGGATATACCATGCCGCTGCCGGAAAATGACGAGATCTTCAATACAAAGGGCAAAATGCTGCAGGATATTACCACGCTTCTGGGCGGACGGGTGGCAGAAGAGATTATTTTCGGAGATATCACCACAGGTGCTTCAAATGATATTAAGCGTGCCACAGGTACGGCCCGCTCTATGGTCATGAAATACGGGATGTCTGAAAAGATCGGCCTGATCGCTTACGGGGATGATGGCGATGAGGTATTTATCGGAAGAGACCTTGCTCATACCCGCAGCTACAGTGAAAACGTTGCAAATGAAATTGACGGGGAAATTCACCGCATTATTCAGGAATGTCATGAGAGAGCACGAGAAATCATTACGGAGCATCTGGATGTGCTCCATAAATGTGCAGAATTGCTTCTGGAAAAAGAAAAAGTGCACAGGGATGAATTTGAAGCTCTTTTTGAAAATGAACAGCAGGAACTTTAATGTGAAAAATACACAAAAAAAAGACATACTTTTTGTGAAGTTTGTGCACACTTTTCTACTGTAAGGTGGTACTATAATGACTGTAAAAACCCCCCAATACATTATATAGTTTTTGCTACACCCCATAAGAAGAAATACCTTCTCCAAAAAAGACAGCTTACCCGCTGTCTTTTTTACTTTGTAAATTTATACTGTTGTCAATTGATGAATTTTAGGCTAAAATAATATGTAAATTTTTAAAAGCTATTCGCAGGTTTTGCAAAAGAAAATAAAAGAGGGAATTTTATGAACCATAAGAAAGCAGATTTATTAAAAAAGATGCAATATATTCTGAATATGCGTCCTGTGCTGAACAAAGATGCATTTTTCAGTGATGGAACAGAATATTACAGGAGTCCTGCAGAACCGAAACCGGGAGAGAATGTGACGATTCGTTTCCGGGCTCAGCGAAATAATGTGGATGCCGTGTATCTGGTATGCGGGGAAGAAAAGCAGGAAATGACCATCTGTGAAACGCGCAAAGGTTTTGATTATTACAGTGCGCAGCTGACAGTGGGAGAAGATGTTCTTCGTTATTATTTTGAGATACATTATGGATGGATCACCTGTTATTACAATAATATGGGGGCAAGCACCAGTCATGAACCCAGAATGGATTTTGAGATATATCCTGGATACGAGACACCACAGTGGGCAAGGGGTGCAGTAATGTACCAGATTTATGTGGATCGTTTCTGTAATGGAGATCCGTCAAACGATGTGGAAACAGGGGAATATTTCTACATCGGAGATGTAAGCGTCCGTGTGGAAGACTGGAATAAAATTCCTGCAGTGATGGGGGTACGTGAGTTTTACGGTGGAGACCTGCAGGGAGTAATGGACAAACTGGATTATCTTCAGGAGCTTGGTGTGGAGGTTATTTATCTTAATCCCATATTTGTTTCTCCCAGCAACCATAAATATGACTGTCAGGATTATGACTATATAGACCCTCATTTTGGAAAAATTGTGGAAGATGAAGAAGGTGGACTTCTGGCGCCGGGAGACCGCCAGAATGCTCATGCCCGGAAATATATCCGGCGGGTGACAGACAAACGGAATCTGGAAGCCAGCAACGCTCTGTTTGCAGAACTGGTGGAGGAAATCCATAAGCGTGGCATGAAAGTAATACTGGATGGGGTATTTAATCACTGTGGTTCTTTTAATAAATGGCTGGACAGGGAACAGATCTACGAAAACCAGGAGGGATATCCCAAGGGAGCTTTTATTTCAAAAGACAGTCCTTACCGGGATTTTTTCATTTTCCATGACGAGAACAGATGGCCTTATAATACTTCCTATGACGGATGGTGGGCACACGACACACTTCCGAAGCTGAATTACGAGGGATCCCGGGAGCTGTATGATTATATTTTGGAAATAGGAAAGAAGTGGGTGTCACCGCCTTATAATGTGGATGGATGGAGACTGGATGTGGCTGCAGATCTTGGTCACAGCAATGAGTTTAACCACCGTTTCTGGAAGGATTTCCACAGGGCAGTGAAAGAAGCCAATCCCGATGCTATTATTCTGGCAGAGCATTATGGCAGTCCGGAAGGCTGGCTTACCGGCGATGAATGGGATACGGTTATGAATTATGATGCATTTATGGAACCAATCACCTGGTTTCTGACCGGAATGGAGAAGCACAGTGATGAGTACCGTGAGGATCTTTACGGAAACAGTGAAGTGTTTATTCGTTCCATGAAAACCCATATGCGTGCTCTTCATATGTCTTCTTTATATACATCTATGAACGAGTTGTCCAACCATGACCATTCACGGTTTCTTACCAGAACCAACAGAAAAGTGGGAAGAATCTCATACGCAGGCGCTGAAGCTGCTTCTGCAAATATCAATCCTGCGGTAATGAGAGAAGCGGTTGCCATTCAGATGACCTGGCCGGGAGCGCCCACTGTATATTATGGGGATGAAGCGGGAGTGTGCGGATTTACAGATCCGGATAACCGACGTACATACCCCTGGGGGCATGAGGATGTGCAGATGCTGCAGTTTCATAAAGATATGATCAGGATCCATAAGAATTATGAAATTCTCAGAGCAGGATCCCTTGAGTTTTTGTGGAATGATTACCAGGGACTTTGTTTCGGACGTTTTTCCGGAGAGGAGCAGATGATCGTAATCATAAATAACCGGGATGAGCACAGAGAGATAGAAGTGGCATGCTGGAGAGCAGGTCTGACCAGACTGGAGGATACGGTTCTGGAGAGGATCATACTGTCTCACAAGGAAGGGTACACTACAGAGCATTTTACATATACGGCGAAAGCCGGTGTGGTGAAGGTGGATATGCCTCCTTACGGAGCGATGCTGCTTTACCATGCAGACGATATAAAAAAAGAAGAAACATTATAAGATATGATTTTCACAGAAAAATCAGGGGCTGAACACGCTATTCGCAAACGTGTTCCAGCCCCTGATTCATAATCGTGGCAACGTGATCGTCTGCCAGAGAGTAATAGATCGTTTTGCCTTCACGGCGGAATTTGACCAGAGACATTTGTTTCAGGATACGAAGCTGATGGGAAATGGCACTTTGTGTCATGGAAAGCTGATCTGCAATGTCCTGGACGCACAATTCCGTTTGAAAAAGTGCATATAGAATGCGGATACGTGTGGGATCACCAAATACCTTAAAAAGCTCGGCAAGCTGAACAAGTGTCTCCTCTTCCATGGCGCTGCCGTTGAAATTACGATTGTTCATAGAAATGCCTCCCGTTGTGGAAACTGTGGTTGATATGAGAAAACCCGGAGCATTTACTCCGGGCCAGAGAATGGATGGAGAAGGATTCGAACCTTCGAAGGCGTTGCCAACAGATTTACAGTCTGCCCCCTTTGGCCACTCGGGAATCCATCCATAGACGCCATTTATTATAAAAGATATTTTTGTAAAAAGCAAGTGTTTTTTTGAATTATACGGAAAGGGCTTTTTTTGGCAAAACAGTAGACGAAAAGAATAAAATCTGTTAAAATGTAAACATCTGGGTATAGGAATCTAATCCATATCTGTAGAATTTAGGAGGAATGAATCATGTTAGTAAGTGCAACAGAGATGCTGAAAAAAGCAAAAGCAGGTCACTATGCAGTTGGTCAGTTTAACATCAACAACCTTGAATGGACAAAAGCCATTCTGCAGACAGCACAGGAAAACAACTCTCCGGTTATTCTTGGTGTTTCCGAAGGCGCTGGTAAATATATGTGCGGCTACAAAACAGTTGTTGGTATGGTTAACGGAATGCTGGAAGAGATGAACATTACTGTTCCGGTAGCTCTTCACCTTGACCACGGCAGCTACGAAGGATGTCTGAAATGCGTAGAAGCAGGTTTCTCATCCATTATGTTTGACGGTTCTCATTATCCGATCGAAGAGAATATTGCAAAAACAAAAGAGCTGGTTAAAATCTGTGCAGAACACGGAATGTCTCTGGAAGCAGAGGTTGGTTCCATCGGCGGAGAAGAAGATGGTGTAATCGGTATGGGCGAATGTGCAGATCCCAACGAATGTAAGATGATCGCTGATCTGGGAATTGATTTCCTTGCAGCCGGTATCGGAAACATTCACGGAAAATATCCTGAAAACTGGCAGGGATTAAGCTTTGAGACTCTGGATGCAATCCAGCAGTTAACAGGCGAAATGCCACTGGTTCTTCACGGCGGTACAGGAATCCCGGCAGATATGATCAAGAAAGCAATCGACCTTGGCGTTTCCAAGATCAATGTAAATACAGAGTGCCAGTTATCCTTTGCAGCAGCTACACGTGAATATATTGAGGCTGGTAAGGATCAGCAGGGCAAAGGTTTTGACCCGCGTAAACTTCTTGCTCCGGGAGCAGAGGCAATCAAGAAAACAGTAAAAGAAAAAATGGAACTGTTCGGTTCTGTTAACAAAGCCTGATTTTATTTTGAAACCACAACAGGGTGGGCTGACGCAGTGCGTCAGCCCACTTTTTTTGGGGGATGGAATTTAAATGCTGCATAAATACAAAATTTCGTATACAATTCCGTGAATTCGTGATAAAATGTGCTAAATGAAGGCAAAATGCCGTGTTGGAGGAAAAATATGAGTTATCATGAACATACCTATTATCTGAAGAGAGCAATTGAAATTTCAAAACATTCCAGAGAAGCAGGAAATACTCCTTTCGGAGCACTGCTGGTGGACGAAGACGGAAACATCCTTATGGAACAGGAAAATATTGAAATAACGGAAAAAATCTGTACAGGACATGCGGAAGCCACTCTTGCGGCAAGAGCATCCCACGAATATTCCAGAGAATTTCTGGGCAAATGTACTCTTTATACAACTGCAGAGCCCTGTGCCATGTGTGCAGGTGCAATTTACTGGGCAAATATCGGACGTGTGGTATATGGTATGACAGAACGCCGTCTGCTGGAGCTTACAGGCAGCAACGAGCAGAATCCTACTTTTGATCTGCCATGCCGGGAAGTTTTTGCAAGAGGCCAGCGGCATATTGAAGTGATCGGGCCTTTTCCTGAAGTGGAGGAGGAAGCTGCCAAAGTACATGAGGGTTACTGGAATTAGAGCAGTGAAAGCTTTGCATTCGCTGGTTTAGTCAGGGGCTGTCTGTAAATGGCAGAAAATGAGATGGAGGTGTGCCATGGAAGAAATTTTAAGAATGTCGGGTGTTTACAAACAGTTTGGCGAGGTCTATGCCAACCGGAATGTAAATCTGGATATCCGGCAGGGAGAAGTACATACCCTTCTGGGAGAAAATGGTGCGGGAAAAAGTACGTTGATGAATATTCTTATCGGTCTGTACCAGCCAACCCGGGGAGAAATTTTTCTGAAAGGAAAAAAGGTTTCCATAGATTCTCCGAGAACTGCGGTTAAGATGGGAATCGGCATGGTTCACCAGCATTTTATGCTGGTGGAAGCAATGACGGTTTTTGAGAACATTATCCTGGGTGTGACCCATGATAAATCTTTTTTTATAAAAAAAGACAAACTGAAAAAAGAGATTATGGAGCTGTCCACCAGGTATGGACTGGATATCGAGCTGGATAAAGAGATTACGGAAATTTCCGTAGGTGCTCAGCAGAGAGTGGAAATCCTAAAAGCTCTTTACAGAGGAGCCGAGCTTCTGGTGCTGGATGAACCTACTGCGGCTCTGACGGATATTGAGGTAAAAGGTCTGTTTAAGATCATCCGTAAACTGAAAGAAGAAAATAAATCAGTTATTTTCATTTCTCATAAAATGCGTGAGGTTCTGGAAATCAGTGACCGTATTACGATTCTCCGTGCCGGGGAATCTGTCTGTACATTAAACAGGGAAGATACCAGCGGTCCGGAGCTGGCAAATCTGATGATTGGCCGGGAGATGACGCAGAGTGTATATGAGAAGAAAGAAAGCAAGGGGCAAAATGTCCTGGAGCTGCAGAATGTGGATTATAATAAAAACAATAAGCATAATGGATTAAATCAGGTTTCTCTTTGTGTCAGACGGGGTGAGATTCTGGGAATTGCCGGCGTGGACGGAAACGGACAGTCCCAGCTTGCCCAGGTTGCTACGGGCGTGATTGCACCGGAGGAGGGCAGCGTTTTTCTGAAGACAGAAAAGGTTACAAAATTTCTGCCCAGGAATTTTATCGATGCCGGGGTTGCCAATATTCCTGAAGACAGGAATAAAATGGGATTGGTGGGAAATATGACTGTGGAGGAGAATCTTGTGCTGAAAGCAACGGAGCAGCCGCGTTTTTCAAAAAATAAGGGACTTTTTCTGAAGAAAAAAGCAATCCGGGAATATGCCCTGGAGCTTCAGAAAAAAAACGATATCCGCTGTTCGTCCATAGAGCAGTCTGCGCGTAATCTGTCCGGCGGAAACCAGCAGAAGATTATTCTTGCGAGAGAACTGGATGAGAATCCGGATCTTCTGGTGGCTGTTCATCCCACAAGAGGGCTTGACATCGGAGCAACAGGGTTTGTCCATGATTCCATGATCCAGGCAAGAGACAGGGGATGCGGAATACTTCTGATCAGTGCAGATTTTGACGAAATACTGAAGCTTTCAGATAGGATCATTGTCATGTTTGAGGGAAAGGTGATGGGAGAATTCAGCGGAAAGAATCCTCCTATTGAAGAAATATCCCTGGCGATGGCAGGAAAGGAATAAGACCATGAAGACAAAAAATGATGTAATGAAATTACTGATCCCGGTGCTTTCCATTCTTGCGGCATTTGTAATCGGCGGTGTTATTATTGCCTGTCTGGGGAAAAATCCTCTGGAAGCATATGGATTTCTGTTTTCCGGAGCACTGGGAACCTCTGCAAAAATAGCCCAGACTCTGGAAGTAGCCTGTCCTTTGATTTTTACAGGTCTGGCTGCTGCTTTTGCATATAAGTGCGGCATGTTTAATCTTGGCGGAGAGGGTCAGTTTATCATGGGCTCTATTATGAGCATTGTGATCAGTACGCAGACCGGACTGACCGGTGTTCCGGCAATTATCATCAGCCTGCTCTGCGGTGCGCTGGCAGGAGGCCTCTGGGGCGCTATCCCGGGAATCCTGAAAATCACAAGAGGTTTAAATGAAATGATCGTCAGCATTATGCTGAATTACATAGCGACGCTGTTCATGGGATGTGTTTTTACCAATATTCTCCGTGACGGAAGTGTTCCTCAGACGCCGCCTGTTCCCGATGAATCACAGCTTGCCAATATTTCCGAGGGCTTCCGTGCTCACTGGGGAATCGTTATTGCCATACTGCTGGCTCTGATTTTGTATTATTTTATGTTTTATACTTCCCAGGGCTTTAAGCTGCGTGCAGTGGGAATGAATGCCACAGCAGCCCGTTTTAACGGTTTTCCTGTGAATAAGATCATTCTGGCAGCTTTCATCTGCTCAGGAGCCATTGCCGGACTGGGAGGCAGTGTTGAGCTTCACGGAAAACAGTTCCGTCTGATGCAGGGATATGGAAGCGGTTTTGGCTTTGATGGTGTTGCCATTGCACTGATCGCTCAGCTGAACCCTGTTGCAACGGTTATCGTAGCCCTTTTCTTTGGTATCCTGCGAAAAGGTGCCAGTACACTTCAGGCAGGAATGAAAGTTCCCACTTCAGTGGTGGATATTATTCAGGCGCTGATCATTGTTTTTGCAGTGGCAGGTACGGCGCTTGTGCGTCTGCCTTCTGTACAGCAGTTTATCCGGGTTCATTTTTCCGGAAAAGGAAAGGAGGCTGAACATTAATGAGTGCTGTTTTAAATGTGAATTTTATCGTTCAGCTGCTTCTGTCCACCGTACGTATGGCAACGCCGCTTCTTCTGGTGGCATTGGCAGAGCTTTATTCTGAAAGGGCAGGTCTTGTCAATATCGGACTTGACGGAATTATGTCCATTGGCGCCCTGATAGGGTTTCTGATCGGTTATAAAACCGGCAGTCCGTTTCTGGGAGTGATTGCCGGTGCGGCAGCCGGTATTGTAATAAATATGATCTATGCATTTTGTACGATTACCCTGTGTGCGGAGCAGATCGTTTATGGAATGGCCATTAATATTTTTGCTCCTGCACTGGCGTCCTTTATTTATCGTGCGTCATTTTCTGATACTTCCAAGGTAATTCAGGGTGTATCAATGAAAGCAGTGCCGATTCCTCTGCTGAGCAGGATTCCTGTTTTGGGCGATCTGTTTTTTAATCATGCACTGATTGTGTATCTCGCATATCTGCTTGTTCCGATTACGGCTGTTTTCTTAAATAAAACAAAAGCCGGACTGAATTTCAAAGCAGTGGGAGAGTATCCCAAGGCGGCAGAAACACTGGGCGTAAATGTAATCCGTCAGAAATATCTGGCAAGTGTGATCTGTGGTGCACTGGCTGGTATCGGAGGAGCTTATCTGACACTTTGTTATACCAGTATTTACTCTGAAGGAATTGTTGCCGGCCGTGGATTTATTGCGTTGTCAGCAGTTATCTTCGGACGCTGGATGCCAGGCGGTGTTCTTGCAGCCTGTCTGTTGTTTGGCTTTTGTGATGCAATGCAGATCCGTTTGCAGCTTTTGTGTCCGGGTACACCATATCAGCTTTTACAGATGATTCCTTATCTGTGTACCCTGATCGTTCTGGTAGTGTTCGGAATCAGAAAAGGCGGCCCCAAGGCCAATGGAAAGCCGTATTTCCGTGAAGAGAGATAAACACAGAGTGATCTGTGCAAATAAATAATATTCCAATTTAAGGAGGAAATTCTTATGAAGAAAAAAATGTGGGCAACGGTACTGTCCGTAACTCTGGCAGCAGGAACTATGATGGTTCCGGCAGTAAGTGTTTCTGCAGAAAGCGAGTACAAGATCGCCATGATCCTGAACTCTTCTATTTCTGATGGAGGCTGGGGCTCCAGCTGTTATCAGGCAATGGCAGATGCTGCAGAAGAAATGGGTTGGGAATATGACTACAAGGACAATGTAGCTACAGCAGAATATGTTACCTCTCTGACAGATTATGCCGATTTGGGCTATAACCTGATCTTTGCACCGGGCAATGAATATTCTGATGCTGTAGAACAGGTGGCAGAGGAATATCCGGATACTTATTTCTGTCTGCTCAACGGCGTTCTGGAAACAGATAATATCATTTCTGTTCTTCCGGATGCACAGCAGATCGGATATATGGCAGGATGTCTGGCAGGCCTTCTGACGGAAACGAATAACATCGGTTTTATCGGCGGTATGGAAATCGATACCACAAAACAGAAAATCGAATGCTTCGAGGCAGCTGCAAAACAGGTGAACCCGGATGTGAATGTAAGCTCTGCATATGCAGGCTCCTACGATGATGCTGCAAAAGGAAAAGAAATCGCCGGCTCCATGATGTCCACATATGACGTTGATGTGATCTTTGGTGATGCAAGTGCAGTTGAGACAGGTGCAAGAGAGGCTCTGGCTGAAAAAGAAAACAGATATTCCATTGGTCAGCCGGGTGACCTTGGCTCCGCCGATGATGCAGTTATCGCATGCTCTGTTGTAACAGACAATGCAGCTCTTGTAAAAGAATGTATGCAGGCACTGATCGATGGCGAATACGGAAATAAAACAATTTATGGAAATCTTGACAACGGATGTCTGTCCGTAGGTACTTTCAGTGATACCATCGTTTCCAAAGAGATTCAGGATGAATATGCAGGATATGTTGAGCAGATCAAAGCAGGCGAATTCATCAAATAAAAATGCTTAATACTATGGGGCTCGTCTCCGGCAGAAGTCTATTCTGCCGGGACGGGCTTTTTTTGATAAAAACTGACAATAAAGTTGTCATTGACTTTTTATATGGTTTTTTTTATAGTATTTAGCAAAGAAGCATTATGGTATGGTTAAAAAGGAGGTTGGCAGATGAGAAAAAGAATGCTCTTTGTTTTTAACCCCAAAGCAGGAACAGGAAAGATAAAAAACAGCCTGCTGGATATTGTGGACATATTTAATAAAGGTGGATATGAGGTGATTATTTACGCCACGCAGAGTTCCCGGGATGCATATGAAAAAGCGAAGGAATACGAAGATAAAGTAGATCTGATCGTATGCAGCGGGGGAGACGGTACGCTGGACGAAGTGGTTACCGGTATTATGGAGAAAGGCAGTCAGGTACCCATCGGATATATTCCGGCAGGAAGCACCAATGATTTTGCAAACAGTCTGTTTATGCCAAAGAATATGGCGGAAGTGGCCTCCATGATCATGGAGGAAGAGCTGTACCGGTGTGATATCGGGAAATTTAACAGTCAGACCTTTGCCTATATCGCAGCATTCGGGTTGTTTACGGATGTATCGTATGCTACAGATCAGGATCTGAAGAATATCCTGGGGCATGTGGCCTATCTTCTGGAAGGCATGAAACAGTTGAAGGATGTACGGTCTTTTCATATGAAAGTGGAATCAGAGGAACTGACGGTAGAAAATGATTTCATCTTCGGCATGGTCAGCAATTCCCGTTCGGTGGGCGGCTTTAAGCATCTCACGGGAAAAAATGTGGATATGGATGACGGGCTTTTTGAGGTTACATTGATTACATTTCCCAAAAACCCTGTAGAACTCAGTGAAATAGTGACTTCCATGCTGACAGCAGAGGATAATACGGATCTTATCTATTCCTTTAAATCATCCCGTCTTACCTTTTACTCGGACGAGGAGGTTCCATGGACTCTGGATGGTGAATTCGGAGGCAGCCATACCCAGGTGGAAATTAAGAATTGTCACCAGGCACTGAATTTATATCTGAAAAGCACCAAAAAATAAATCCGGGACCGGAGGGGAATCCGGCAAAGGAAAAATACCATATAATGATACCATATTATAGAATAATGGATGAGGAGAGAGAAATGGGAGAACATACGAATGTAGTGGAAATATTCGGCTGTGATGTGTTTAATGATGCTGTCATGCAGGCGCGTCTTCCGAAAAAAGTCTATAAAGAATTAAAAAAGACCATGGAGGAAGGCAAAGAGCTTTCCATGGAAATTGCAGATGTGGTTGCACATGAGATGAAGGAATGGGCTATCGAGAAGGGAGCAACACATTACAGCCACTGGTTCCAGCCTCTGACAGGTGTGACAGCAGAAAAGCACGATGCATTTATTTCGGCTCCAATGGATAACGGTAAGGTTTTGATGAGCTTTTCCGGCAAGGAGCTGATTAAGGGAGAGCCGGATGCGTCTTCTTTTCCCTCCGGAGGTCTGCGTGCCACCTTCGAGGCAAGAGGATATACAGCATGGGACTGTACATCACCGGCTTTTGTACGCCATGAGGCAGGAGGAGCGGCTACACTTTGTATTCCCACTGCATTTTGTTCTTTTACGGGAGAGGCTCTGGATCTGAAAACCCCGCTGCTTCGCTCCATGGAGGCCATTAATACACAGGCACTTCGCCTTCTGCGCCTTTTTGGAAATACAACTTCCAAAAAAGTGACGCCTTCTGTGGGTGCGGAACAGGAATATTTTCTGGTAGATAAAGAAAAATGGCTGCAGAGAAAAGACCTGATTTATACAGGCAGAACACTTTTTGGTGCCATGCCGCCCAAAGGCCAGGAGATGGATGACCATTATTTCGGAACCATCCGTCAGCGGATCTCCGCATATATGAATGAAGTAAACGAGGAATGCTGGAAGCTTGGTGTGACTGCTAAAACGCAGCATAATGAGGTGGCTCCTGCACAGCATGAGTTGGCACCGATCTATGCACCGGCCAATATTGCAACGGATCAGAATCAGATCATGATGCGCATTCTCAAAAAAGTTGCTAGCCGCCATGGACTGCGATGTCTTCTTCACGAGAAGCCTTTTGCAGGAGTAAACGGTTCCGGAAAGCATAACAACTGGTCACTGACCACAGATGACGGCATCAATCTTCTGGATCCGGGCAAAACGCCTCACGAAAATGTACAGTTTCTGCTGATTCTTACCTGTATTCTGAAGGCGGTGGATATCCATGCGGATCTTCTGAGAGAATCTGCAGCAGATGTGGGAAATGACCATCGCCTTGGAGGACATGAGGCACCTCCTGTAATCATCTCCGTATTTCTGGGAGAACAGCTCAGTGATGTTTTGGAGCAGCTGATCAGTACGGGAACTGCAACCCACAGTATAGAAGGGGAAAGACTGGAGACCGGTGTGAAAACACTTCCGGAGTTTATGAAGGATGCCACAGACAGAAACCGTACCTCACCCTTCGCTTTTACAGGAAATAAATTTGAATTCCGCATGGTGGGCTCAAGAGATTCCATTGCTACATGTAACGTGGTACTTAACACCATTACAGCAGAAGCGTTTAAAGAAGCCTGTGATTACCTCGAGGAAGCAGAGGATTTCAATCTTGCTGTTCATGATCTGATCAAAAAATATGCAACAGAGCATCAGCGGATCGTATTTAACGGCAACGGCTATGCACCGGAATGGGAAAAAGAGGCAGAACGCCGCGGACTTCCCAATCTTCCGTCCATGGTGGATGCCATTCCGGCACTTACCACTGAAAAGGCACAGAAGCTTTTTGAGGAATTCGGAGTCTTTACAAAGACAGAGCTGGAATCAAGGGCTGAGATTCAGTATGAGATTTATGCAAAGGCAATTAATATTGAAGCAAAAGCCATGATCGACATTGCAACAAAGCAGATCATTCCTGCTGTAATTAAATATACCACGGTTCTGGCGGAGTCCATAAATGCTGTGAAAGCAGCGGGAGCCATTGACGTGAGTGTACAGCTTGATCTTCTGAAAAAAACCTCAAAGCTGCTGAAAAATACCAACAGTGCCATGAGCAAGCTGGGCAAGCTGGTGGAGCAGATTGGAGAACATGAAGAGGGAAGAAATCGTGCTGTTTTCTGCAGAGAAAAAGTAGTACCTGCAATGGAGGCTCTTCGTACGCCGGTAGATGAACTGGAAATGATCGTAGATAAGGAAATGTGGCCGATGCCATCCTACGGCGATCTGATTTTTGAAGTATAGTGTTATGATGGGGCTGCAGCAATAGTCAGGCTGCGAAGCTATGCATTCGGTGAAAAAGCACCCTGGATGTGAGAAGCTGTCGCGTTTGATTTTGCTACAGCCCTTTTGAAAAACAGTGAGAAAGGAAAATAAAATGGAAGAACTGAAGTTTTTAGAGGAACAGGGAGTATCAGCAGAGCTGATCACAGGAGTGCAGGAATTCCGGGAAAAATATCCGGTATTTCCGGAAACAGCTCACCGTATCACAAAGCCGGAAATTGCTTTTTACGGAAAGGATATTCTGGAAATGGCCATTGCGGGAATTCTGGAGGGGGAAAATCTGCTCCTTACCGGTCCGAAGGCAACAGGAAAAAACATTCTTGCAGAAAATCTGGCTTATATATTTAACCGTCCTTCTTATAATGTATCTTTTCATGTAAATACCAACAGCGGGGATCTGATCGGAACAGATACATTTGTGGATAATGAAGTAAAGCTTAGAAAGGGAAGCATTTATCAGTGCGCGGAATATGGCGGTTTTGGAGTACTGGACGAAATAAATATGGCAAAAAATGATGCTGTTTCTGTTCTTCATGCAACTCTGGATTACAGACGGTCTATCGATGTGCCGGGATATGACAAGATTCAGCTTCATCCGGCTGCACGTTTTATCGGAACCATGAATTACGGATATGCAGGCACAAAAGAGTTAAATGAGGCGCTGGTATCCCGCTTTCTGGTGATCGATATGCCTCCTCAGACAAAGGAAAGTATGGAATTCATTTTCGGAAGGCTTTTTCCCCAGGCGAAAAAGGAGGCAGTGGAACAGTTTATCGGTGTATTTCTGGATCTGCAGCTGAAATCCATGAACAGCGAAATTTCCACCAAGGCGCTGGATCTTCGCGGGCTGCTGGCAGCCATGAAAATTGTGCGTTCAGGACTGTCACCCTGGCAGGCGGTGCGCATGGGTGTGATCAACAAGACCTTTGATGTGTTTGAAAAAGAGATCGTGGAGGATGTGGTAAGGACAAGGATTCCTGCATCCTGGACAAGGGAAGACGTTTATGAATAGAACGGATGAACTGGAAATTGATGATTTCCGTATGGAGATGGAAAACCGGATACGTAATCTTCTGTGGACTGTCAGCGGTGATTACACTCTGGAAATGAAGCCGGATGTGGCGTTGTTTTTGCGTTCCAGGGCAATTGCCCTTTATGACGGCATTAAGCAGGGCGCTTTTGCACGGTTTTATGACAAAAATCTTCTGGGACTCTACCTGATGAAAAAGATTTTCCTTGGAGGACTTGAGGGACCGCTGACGGTTCTTGCCCAGCTTTGCGTGGAAGAAGCCATTGGGGAAAAAATCTGTGCAGAGCGTCCGGGAATCAGGGAAATGCAGAGACAGGCTTTTTCTGATATTCTGGAACAGGAATTTGAGGAGATGCCTTCCATGGCTGATGTGCCGGGACGGCTGAAGGTGGCGGTTCTGCGGGACCGTTTGCAGGAAACAAAACAGAATTCTGAAAAAAGGCTCCGGGAACTTCAGGAGATTTTATACGGCTGCCGTAATGCGAAGGATACCATGGAGCTGATAGAGATCCTTGACTGTCTATATAATAAAATCGTGGATTCTGATTTTGAGCGTTCGCATGGAACACTGGAGGATGTAATGGCTGTTTCTCTTGAGGAGCTGGCGGAATTCGGATGGGAGGATTATCTGAAGGAAGAGCTGGAGGCAGATGCACTTGAGAATTATATGGAGCAGCTGACCAACAGAATGACGGGCCTGGAGGATGATTCTCTCACAGAGGAAATGGAGGAAAATCGAAAAGCACAGCATAAGATCACAGTTCTTCCACCTGAAGTTCTGGAAAAAGCCCATACCTATGTGGAACTGAATTATGGCAAAACCTATCTGACTCCTTCGGAAGAAAAAAGAATGAATTATCTTATGTGCAGGGATATTCACGGAGACTGCAGTCTGTATTTTACAGAAGGGATTCTGAAAAATCCGGTGAAGCATAATTATCAGCTGGAATATGCAAAGCGTCTCCGAAACAAAAATCTCTGGCTCTTTCATGACAAGCACCGTATCATAAAGCAGAATATAGCAGCACTGACAGAGCTTCTCAAAAAGTCGCTGGTACTGCGAAGTGAGACCACAGAGGTGCTTTCTGACCGAGGCGTTATTGTTCCTTCAAGGGTATGGCGTGTGGGAAGAAGCCGGGAAGCCAGTATTTTCAGGCGTGAGTTAAAAGGCGATGCAGCGGATTTTGTTGTGGACGTACTTATTGATGCCAGCGGTTCTCAGATGAGCCGTCAGGAGGAAGTGGCCATACAGGCTTATATTATCAGTGAAGCACTGAGTAATGTGGAGATTCCACACCGGGTAATGAGTTATTGTACCTTCTGGGATTATACCATCCTGCAACGTTTCCGGGAATATGATGATCCGAGAAGTGCAAATGATAATATTTTTGATTATGTGACCTCCTCCAATAACCGGGACGGTCTTGCCTTTAAAGCGGCGGGGCATGGACTTTTGCAGCGTGAGGAAGAAAAAAAGATTTTTATCGTGTTAAGTGACGGCAGACCTTATGATGTTATAGTGAATCGGCCCAATTCCAAAAATCCGGCTCCTTATCAGGGAAAATATGCCATAAGAGATACTGCTGCGGAAGTGCGAAAGCTGAGAAATCTGGGTGTGTGTGTTCTGGGAGTTTTTTCCGGTGAGGAGAAGGATCTGGATGCGGAGAAGAAGATTTTTGGAAAGGATTTTGCTTATATACGAAGTATTACAAACTTTTCCAAAATCGTGGGAAGATATCTCACAAAACAGCTGGAATCCGATGGATAAAAATGGAAAATCACAAAAACAAGGGGCATATCTGACATGAAATTAGACAAAATAACGGGAATGTTACTTGCATTATGAGAGAAAATTCGCTATAATGTGCGGGATGTACCAAAAAAACTTTAATAAGGAGAGGAAAAAATGAACGACAACAAAGAGTTCAAACCTTACATTCCTGCAGAGAAAATTACTGCGGAATTTACAGTCACCTCCATTATTATGGGTGTTTTGCTGGCTGTGATTTTCGGTGCGGCAAATGCGTATCTGGGACTTCGTGTAGGTATGACAGTATCTGCATCTATTCCTGCAGCAGTAATCTCCATGGGTGTTATCCGTGTCATCATGAAGAAAAACTCCATTCTGGAGAGTAATATGGTTCAGACCATCGGATCCGCCGGAGAATCTCTGGCAGCAGGTGCTATTTTTACCATGCCGGCTCTGTTCCTCTGGGCAGAAGAAGGTCTCATGGAAATGCCAAGCCTTGTGGAAATCACGCTGATCGCACTTTGCGGCGGTATTCTCGGTGTACTTTTTATGGTACCTCTGAGAAATGCCCTGATCGTAAAAGAGCATGCCACACTGCTTTACCCTGAAGGAACTGCATGCGCAGATGTTCTTCTTGCCGGTGAAGAAGGCGGCGCAAATGCATCCACAGTATTTGCAGGTATGGGATTTGCAGCCGTATTCAAATTTATCGTTGACGGAATCAAAGTGATTCCGGCTGATGTTTGCGCTGCATTTAAAAGTTTCAAGGGAGAGATCGGTATGGAAGTATATCCGGCACTTCTGGGTGTTGGATATATTGTAGGACCGAGAATCGCATCCTTTATGTTTGTGGGCTCCCTGGTGGGCTGGATGGTGCTGATTCCGCTGATCTGCCTGTTTGGAGCAGATACCATAATGTATCCGGGAACAGATACAATTGCAAACATTTTTGCAAACGGCGGAGCAGCAGGTATATGGAGCAGCTACATTCGTTATGTAGGTGCCGGTGCCATTGCCACAGGCGGTATTATTTCACTGATCAAATCTCTTCCGCTGATCATCACTACCTTCCGTGACTCCATGAAGAGCATGAAAGGCGGAAAAAATACCAGCACAGCCAGAACTGCACAGGATCTTCCCATGAGCGTGATTCTTGCGGGAATCATCCTTATGGTTGTGATCATCTGGCTTGTTCCGGCTATTCCCGTTAATTTCCTGGGTGCGCTGATCATTGTAGTATTCGGTTTCTTCTTTGCTACAGTATCTTCCCGAATGGTAGGTATGATCGGAAGCTCCAATAACCCGGTATCCGGTATGGCAATCGCAACACTTCTGATTGCAACCTTCGCGATCAAGGCAAGCGGAGACAGTGGAATCACCGGTATGGCAGGCGCTATTGCCATCGGTTCCGTTATCTGTATCGTTGCAGCTATTGCAGGTGATACTTCTCAGGACTTAAAGACAGGCTTTCTTCTTGGAGCAACTCCCAAAAAGCAGCAGATCGGCGAGCTGATCGGTGTTGTTGCATCAGGTCTTGCAATCGGCGGTGTTCTTTATCTTCTGAATGCAGCATGGGGTTACGGCGGTGCTGAAGTACCGGCTCCTCAGGCAACTTTGATGAAAATGATCGTTGAAGGCATCATGGGCGGAGATCTTCCGTGGAACCTGGTATTTATCGGTGTGTTCCTTGCAATCGGCCTGGAGATCCTTCGTGTTCCGGTTATGCCTTTTGCAATCGGTCTCTATCTGCCTATCTACTTAAATGCAACCATTATGATCGGCGGTGTTGTACGTGGTCTGATGGACAGAAGAAAGAAGGTAGACGAAAAAACAAAGGAAAAACAGGTTACCGACGGTACACTGTATTGTGCCGGCATGATTGCCGGAGAAGGTCTGGTAGGCATTCTGCTTGCAATTCTGGCCGTCTTCGGAGTAAATCTGGGACTTTCTGTTAACTTTGGTAATATCGGCGGAATTGTCCTGATGGCACTTATGATTTTAAGTTTACTGAAATTCTCTTTATGGAAAAAGAAGGCTTAAATGAATAAAAAAAGAAAACAACAGCAGATTAATTATCTGGATCTTATTCCCTGCAGAGCATCTGAGCTTCGCTGGCATAAGGATCTGAAAGAGAAAATGATCCTTGAGGTGGAGAACAGGGGAATTTTCAATACCATTGCCCAGAAGGTTTTCGGAAAGCCGCGTTATACAAAGATACATCTGGACGCTCTGGGAACTTTTATCTGGCCGCTGATCGACGGTAAAAAAACAGTGGAAGAGCTGGCAGCTCTGGTAAAAGAGGAATTCGGTGAAAAGGCAGAACCTCTTTATCCGAGAATCGTTAAGTATTTCCAGATATTAGAGAGTTATCATTTTGTAACATTTCTTAATATGCCGTCTAAATAAGGAAAAAATAAGAACGGGAGCAGTCTTTTCTGAGACTGCGCTCGTTCTTGTGTTTTCAGGGATATTTTAACAGATTAACGTAAAATGGAGGTAGAACATCATGAGAAGACATAAGCTGGATTATCTGTTCATGTTTTTGGGAGCGGGACTGATGGCTGTGGCCATAACTTCTGTTTTTGATGCGTCAGGGCTTGTCACGGGAGGCTTTTCCGGTATTGCCATCATTCTTAAGGAATGGAGCCAGAAAATGTTTGGCCGGGGCATTCCATTGTGGCTCACAAACTTTCTGCTGAATCTGCCGCTGATCATCGCTGCGGCAAAAATCAGAGGCTTTTCTTTTGTGAAAAAAGGAATTGTAGGAGAGCTGTCGCTGTCCTTCTGGCTGGCAGTGCTTCCTGCGTGGAATCTTGCAGGCAATGACCTGCTTCTTGCCGCGGTGTATGGCGGGCTCATTCAGGGAGTGGGAATCGGTCTTGTATTTCTGGGACAGGGAACTACCGGAGGTACGGATATGCTGGCCGGAGTGATCCAGAAATTTCTGCCTCATTATTCCATTGCTCAGATCATGCAGGTGATCGACGGGCTTATTGTTTTGCTGGGTATGTATGTTTTTGGTATTCGGAAAGCATTATATGCCATCATTGCTGTGTATCTTGTAACAAAAGTATCGGATGGCATTATTGAAGGTATGAAATTCTCAAAAGAAGCATTTATTATAACAGACAGACCTGAGGAGATTGCGGATATGATCCTCAGTGAGATACAAAGAGGGGTAACAGGGCTTCAGGCAAAGGGAATGTATTCCGGCCAGGAGAAAACCATGCTGTTTTGTGTGGTGAGCAAAAAAGAAATCGTGCAGCTGAAAGAGCGGATAAGTGAGATCGATCCGGGTGCATTTGTGATCGTATCAGATGCCAGAGAAGTACATGGAGAAGGCTTTATTGAGAAAAAATAGGAAAAAATGAACAATTTTTTGTAAATTTTTTCTGATTTACTCTTTCATTTTTGGTGATTTTGTATTAAAATGGCAATAGGTATGAGACAGAAATTGGAGGGACAGATAAAGCATACACTATGTGCAGAAGGGATTGAATGACATGATATCAAATCAGGTTCTACAGAATACACTGGAGGGTTTAAAAGAAATTTCCAGAACAGAGTTTTGCGTGATTGATACAGACGGAAAGGTTCTTGCTTCTACTTTCTCAGATATCGCTATTCAGCCGGGCGATATACAGGCCTTTGTGGAATCTCAGGCAGACAGTCAGCTTGTTAAGGGATTTCAGTATTTTAAGGTCTGTGATGATTATCAGCTGGAGTATGTTCTGGTTGCTCATGGGGAAGACGAAGATACTTACATGATCGGAAAGCTTGCGGCTTTCCAGATTCAGAATTTGATCGTAGCTTACAAAGAGAGATTTGACAAGGACAGCTTTATTAAGAATCTGCTTCTGGACAATCTTCTGCTTGTAGATATTTATAACCGTGCAAAGAAGCTTCATATTGAAGCTGATGTGCGCCGTGTTGTTATGATTCTTGAAATGCAGCAGGAGAAAGACCACAATTCCATCGAAAGTGTTAAGGGACTTTTCAGCGGAAAAAGCAAGGATTTTATTACAGCAGTAGACGAACGCAGTATTATTATCGTAAAAGAACTGGAGGATGGGGAAGGCTACGAAGAAATGGATAAGCTGGCCCATTCAATTATGGATACACTGGGGCTTAGCAAGGACAGCGGAAACCATATGGCTTACGGAACCATTGTAAATGAGCTTAAGGAGGTATCACGTTCATATAAAGAAGCGCGTATGGCACTGGACGTAGGCAAAATCTTCTTTGGCGAAAAGGATGTAATCGCATACAGTTCTCTGGGAATCGGACGTCTGATCTATCAGCTTCCTATTCCTCTTTGCAAAATGTTTATCAAGGAAATATTTGATTCCAAGTCTCCGGATGATTTTGACGAAGAGACACTTGTGACCATTGACAAGTTTTTCGAAAACAGTCTGAATGTTTCTGAGACTTCCAGGCAGCTTTACATTCACAGAAATACGCTGGTGTATCGTCTGGATAAGCTTCAGAAGAGCACCGGTCTGGATTTGCGTGTATTTGAGGATGCCATTACATTTAAGATCGCTCTTATGGTAGTACGCTATATGAAATATATGGAGACACTTGAGTATTAAAGGAGCCGGATGTGATTATTTATCAGAGGGGCTGTCGCAGCTTGAATTTTGCGATAGCCTTCTTTTTGTGGGAATAATATGAAAAACATGTGAAATTAAAAAAAGGACTTGCTTTTTCATGAGAGATATGTTACAACAATGTTACAAAAACGTTAAAGTTTAATTCCTGTATTTGGGTAGACAGAGGAGGATATCATGATAAATCTGGTTGATGTAAGCAAGTCTTATGGAAAAGGCCTGCCGGCTGTAAACCACGTCAGTTTACATGTGGATAAAGGAGAATTTGTATTTATTGTTGGAAGCAGCGGATCCGGAAAATCCACACTGATCAAGCTTCTGATGAAAGAACTGGACTCCACCGGAGGACAGATTACGGTCAGCGGGGAGCGGCTGGAAGGAATGCGTCACAGACGTGTGGCGAAATACCGCAGAAAGCTGGGGGTTGTTTTTCAGGATTTCCGTTTGCTTAAGGATCGTAATGTATATGAAAATGTTGCTTTTGCACAGCGAGTGGTAGGAAGACCTACACGGGTTATCCGCAAGCGTGTGCCGGAAGTACTTCAGGAGGTTGGACTTGCGGAAAAATATCTTTCTTTTCCTGATGAGCTTTCCGGAGGTGAGCAGCAGAGAGTGGCACTGGCCCGGGCGCTTGTGAACCGTCCGGATATTCTTCTGGCAGACGAGCCCACAGGTAATCTGGATCCTACCACATCCATTGAAATTATGCAGCTTTTAAAACAGATTAATGAAAGAGGAACCACCGTGCTGGTGGTAACGCATAATAAAGAAATCGTAAACTCCATGGGCAAGCGTGTCATAACCATGCATGAAGGCTCAATTGTCAGTGACCAGGAAGGAGGAGAATATTATGAGGCCTAGTACGATCTGGTATACCCTCCGTCAGGGAATAAAGAATATCCGCAGAAATCTCATGTTTTCCATTGCTTCTGTACTGACTATGACGGCCTGTATCTTTTTGTTTGGTGTGTTTTATTCTATTGTAAACAATGTGAATAACATTGCCCACAAGGTAGAGGAAGAAGTGCCTATCACTGTATTTTTTGAGGAAGGTACCACAGAAGAGGAAATGCAGGCAGTGGGCGAGCAGATAAAGGAAAGACCTGAGGTCGCTCGTATTGAATTTGAGTCTGCAGATGATGCATGGGAAAGCTTTAAAGAACAGTATTTTCAGGGGTCAGATGCGGCGGAAGGCTTTAAGGATGATAATCCTCTTGTAAATTCAGCCAATTACCGTGTATATCTCAATACCATTGAGAAACAGAACGCGCTGTCATCCTACATAGCAGGTCTGGAGCATGTACGTGAGGTCAATCAGTCTGAGGAGGCAGCACAGACACTGGGCAGTCTCAACCGGCTGGTATCTTATGCATCCATCGCAGTAATTGCCATATTACTGGTAATCTCTGTTTTCCTGATCAGCAATACTGTATCTGTCGGCATATCCGTCCGCAAGGAGGAAATTGCCATTATGAAATATATTGGCGCTACAGATGCATTTGTAAGAGCTCCTTTCGTGCTGGAAGGACTTGTCCTTGGAATCATCGGTGCTGCCATACCGCTGGTGGCTCTTTATTTCGCATATAATACCACAGTGCAGTATGTACTTGATAAATTCAATGTGCTCACAGGAGTGGTGGAATTTATACCGGTTTTCCGGATCTATGAGAATCTTGTGCCGATCAGTCTCCTTCTGGGAATGGGTATCGGACTGATCGGAAGCTTCTGGACCACAAGAAAGCATTTGAAAGTTTAATAAAAATAGTGTAAAATAAAAAAGCAGGCTGTCGCATTATTGGGGCAGCCCTTTTCCATTGTCAGACAGAAAGACTGGTATTTCATTGAAACAGAACAGGAGCACAGCATGGAAAATAAGGGATTTGCAAGAGGGGTACTGACAGGATTTATCTGTGCGTCTCTTGCCGCATCAGCAGGTGCCGGTACAGTTTATTACTTACGGAGCAGAAGTGATTCAGTGCTGTCTGATTCCCAATGTATAAACAAGCTGGAAACACTGGAGAGCATGATTGACCACTATTATCTGGATGAGAAGGATGAAGAGAAGCTGAAAGAAGGGCTGTACACAGGGCTTCTCTATGGTCTTGGAGACACCTATTCCCGCTATTATACTGCAGAGGAGTATGAGGAGGAGAATACCTCCACAGAAGGCTCTTATGTAGGTATTGGTGTGGCAATGCAGAAAAATAAAAACGGCGGAGCTGAGATTGTGGAGTGCTATGAAGGAGGTCCGGCAAGAGAAACAGGACTGAAGGTGGGAGATGTAATCGTCAATGTTGACGGGCAGGATGTGACGGATTGTGAGATTTCAGACATTGTGGATATGATAAGAGGAAGTGAAAAAGAGAATGTGACCCTGACTGTGGTAAGACGGGAACTGGAGGAATCTCTTGTTTTTGACGTACCCATTCAGAATGTGGAGCTTCCGTCCGTTTTCCATGAAATGCTGAATGAAAATACAGGTTATATCCAGATCACGGAATTTAAAGGTGTCACATATGATCAGTATATGGCTGCTTTTTCTGATCTGGAAGAGAAAGGAATGACACAGCTTGTAATCGACCTGCGGGATAATCCCGGAGGACTTCTTAACAGTGTATGTGATATTCTGCGTGAAATTTTACCCCAGGGACTGATCGTATATACAGAAGACAAAAACGGAGTCAGAGATGAGTATACCTGTGACGGCGATAACCCGCTGGACATTCCTCTGGCAGTTCTGGTAAACGAAAACAGTGCCAGTGCCTCTGAGATTTTTGCAGGCGCAGTTCAGGACTATGGGATAGGAACTATCGTGGGAGAGACCACTTTCGGAAAAGGAATCGTACAGTCTATTATACAATTGGGTGACGGAAGTGCGGTTAAGCTGACCGTATCAAAATACTATACACCTAACGGAAACAATATTCACCAGGTGGGAATTCATCCGGATGTTGAGGTAAAGCCGGACGCGTCCCTGCTGGTAAAGGATGAGTTTTCTCATGAAGAGGACAATCAGCTTCAGGAAGCGTTAAAAATCATTCAGACAAGTCATTAAAACGGGAGGAAAGTAGCTATGGGCGACTATGTTATCACTACAGACAATAATTCGGATTTACCGGAGTCCTATTTTAAAGAACATAATATAGGATGTGTATACCTGAGCTATTCCATGGATGATCAGAATTATACACATGATCGTTTTCTGGAACCACATGAATTTTATGAGCGTATGAGAAAAGGTGCCATGCCTGTTACTGCACAGGCCAATCCTTCTGACGTGAGAGAGATGATGGAGCCTTATCTTAAAGAGGGAAAGGATATCCTGCACATTTCCTTTTCATCTGCACTGAGCGGAATTTATAACAGTGCAAAGATTGCAGCGGATGAACCGGCAGAGGATTATCCGCAGCGCACAGTGATCGTGATCGATTCCTGTGCCGCATCCCTGGGGCAGGGACTTCTTATACATCTTGCTCTGCAGAAAAAAGAGGCAGGAGAAGATCTGGATGCTGTGGCAAAATGGGTGGAAGAGAATAAAAACCATATTGCTCATCTGTTTACCGTGGAAGATCTTTTTCATCTTCATCGCGGAGGGCGTGTGTCAAAAACAACGGCGATCGTGGGAAGCATGCTGAATATCAAGCCGGTTCTTCATGTGGATGAGGAGGGAAGGCTGATCAGTGTGGGAAAAAGCAGAGGACGCAAAAAATCCATTCAGGAGCTGGTAAACCTTATGGAGCAGAAAATCGGAAGCAGGAAGGATTCCTGTCATACGGTGTTCATCAGCCATGGGGACTGTGAGAAGGATGCAGAATATCTTGAAAAACTGGTAAGAGAAAAATTTCCCGTAGAGAACGTAATTACTAATTATGTAAGTGCGACCATCGGAGCTCATTCCGGGCCCGGAACACTGGCACTGTTTTTTGTAAGTGATCAGAAATAGGAGCCGGGAATCCATAACATGTAAATGAGGTAGTAATGATGTCTCAACTGACTAAAAAAGCAATCAGGGAGGCGTTTCTCCGGCAGATTAACAAAATGCCCTTTGATAAGATTACCGTAAAAAGTATTGCAGAGGATTGTGGTATAAACAGAAATACGTTTTATTATCATTACCAGGATATTTATCAGCTTCTGGATGACATTTTTATGGTGGAGACAAAAAAGGTTCTGGAAGGTAATCTGGATTATGATACCTGGCAGGAGGGATTTCTTCAGGCAGCCTCCTTTGCCCTGGAAAATCGAAAAGGCATTTATCATATATACAATTCCGTAAACCGCAGCAAAATTGAAAAGTATTTGAATAATGTTGCGGAGAAGATTATGCGGGATTTTGTGGAAAAGCAGACAAAGGGAATGAACATAAATGAAGAGGATATTCAGCTGGTGGTGTCCTTTTATCAGTGTGCGCTGTCAGGAATGGTTCTTCAGTGGCTGGATGGAGGGATGAAACAGGATCCGGAGTATATCATACACAGGCTGGGATACCTTCTTGACGGGACAATTAAACATATGCTTCAGAGAGCAGACAAAAAATAATCAGACAAAAGAAGCCGTGTGCACAAAAAACGTGCACACGGCTTCTTTTGTCTCTGTACTTAAATGTAAAAAAAGAGCATACTTCTTCTTTAAAGTAAGAATAATCGAAAAGAAAAGGAGGAGAAAACATGCTGAAATTTGGGGAAAAGGTTGTAAAATTTCGGATTCCCATTTTTATTCTGAGTATTCTTCTGCTGATTCCTTCAGCAATTGGATACATCAACACAAAAGTGAATTATGATATTTTATACTATCTGCCGGACAGCATTGAAACCATGCAGGGGCAGGATATTCTGGCAGAACAGTTTGGAACCGGTGCATATTCCATGTTTGTATGTGAGGGGATGAGCAACAGAGAGGTTTCTGAGCTGAAAAATAAAATGGAGAAGGTTTCCCATGTGGAGAAGGTAATCTGGTATGACAGTCTGATGGATATCAGTATTCCCATGGAGATGCTGCCGGATAAGGTAAGAGATATTTTTAATTCGGAAAACTCCACACTGATGTTTATTATTTTTGATACCACAACTTCTGCTGATGAAACCATGGAGGCAATCAAAGATATCCGGTCTTTAGCCGGCCGGCAGTGCTTTTTAAGCGGAATGTCTGCTATTGTGACGGACACGAAGGACCTGGCTGAGCAGGAGGTTGTGATCTACGTGATTATAGCTGTGCTGCTGTCTGCAATCGTTCTGGGATTAACTATGGAATCATTTTTTATTCCTGTATTGTTTTTGCTTAGTATAGGTATGGCGATTGTGTATAACCTGGGGACAAATTTTATTCAGGGAGAGATTTCTTACATCACCAAAGCACTGACAGCGGTGCTGCAGCTTGGAGTGACCATGGATTACTCCATTTTCCTGTGGCACAGCTACCTGGAGCAGCTGAAATGCTGTGAAGACCGCAAAGAGGCTATGGCACATGCCATTACAAAAACTGCAAAATCTGTGGTGGGAAGTTCCATGACTACCGTAGCAGGATTTATCGCTCTTTGCTTTATGAGCTTTACGCTGGGGCTGGATCTGGGAGTGGTTATGGCGAAAGGTGTTGTCATTGGGGTGATCTGCTGTATTACCGTACTTCCGTCCATGATTATGATTTTTGACAAAATTCTGATCAAAACAAGTCACAGATCGCTGATTCCAAATATGGACCGGCTTTCAGATTTTATAACACGCCATTATCGTGTATTTGCCGTGCTTCTTATACTTTTGATCGTCCCGGCGGCATATTGCCAGAACAATACGAAAGTTTATTATGCGCTGGATGAAACGCTCCCGGATGATCTTCCCAGCGTTCAGGCAAATAAAAAGCTTCAGGAAGAGTTCGATATGGGCGCGATGCATATGCTCCTGATCGACAGCAGTCTCTCCGGAAAAACCATCCGGGAAATGGCCGCGGAAATGGAAGCTGTTGATGGTGTTTCAGCTGTTGTCGGCCTGGAAACACTTCTGGGCAGCAGGATTCCTGAGGATATGATACCGGAATCTATCAGGGAAACTCTGGAAAATGAGAATTATAAAGTGATGCTGGTAAGTAATAAATACAAGACTGCCACAGATGAGGTGAATGCACAGATTGCCAGCCTGAATAAAATTCTTAAAAAATACGATCCCAATGGCATGCTGGTAGGAGAGGCACCCTGCACCAGGGATCTGATCACCATTACGGACAAGGATTTTAAAGTGGTTAATTCTGTTTCCATTCTTGCTGTGTTTGTGATTATTTTCTTTGTATTTAAGTCCTGGTTCCTGCCGATCATTCTTGTGGCAACCATCGAATTTGCCATATTTGTAAATCTTGGTATTCCATACCTGACGGGAACCACACTGCCTTTTGTTGCTTCCATAGTTATCGGAACCATTCAGCTGGGAGCTACCGTTGATTATGCCATTTTGATGACCAGCCGGTACGAAACAGAGAGAGGCAGCGGAAAGGGCAAAAAAGAATCCATTCAGATTGCGCACAGATCTTCTGTAAAATCTGTTATGGTCAGTGCAGTCAGCTTTTTTGCTGCAACCTTTGGCGTGGGATGCTATTCCCAAATTGATATGATCAGTTCTCTGTGCTCTCTTATGGCCAGAGGCGCTGTGATCAGTATGGTTGTTGTACTTTGTGTACTTCCGTCTATGTTTATGGTATTTGATAAGATTATCTGTAAAACAAGCAAAAATTTTAAAGGAGCGGTGTAATATGAACAGAAAACAGAAAATGACAAAAGCAGCTGCTGTGACAGCAGCAGGAATTCTTGCAGCGCAGACAGGTTTGATGGGTGTTTACGCTGCAGACACGAAAGACAGTAAAATAGAAAAAGAAGAAACTGTATATGTGAAAACAGATGCTTCGGGAGCAAGCCAGGAGGTTATTGTCAGTGACTGGCTGAAGAATACTTCAAAATCACAAAGTATCCGGGATCAGACAGACCTGTCTGATATTGAAAATGTAAAAGGAGAGGAAAGCTACCGGCAGGATGGAAATCTTCTGACCTGGAATGCAGGTGGCAATGATATTTACTATCAGGGAACAACCACAAAAGAAATGCCTGTTTCTGTTAAAGTGACTTACTATCTGGACGGAAAAGAGATTTCTCCTGATGAAATTGCCGGAAAAAGCGGCCATGTTAAAATTGAATACTCCTATGTAAACAATGCAAAATCAGGAGAGGTATATACACCGTTTGTCATGGTAACGGGGCTTGTCCTTCCTTCAGAGAATTTTCGCAATGTTACTGTCTCAAAGGGAAAGGTAATTTCTGATGGAGAACGCGAGATCATAATCGGAATGGGAATGCCCGGGCTTGGGGAAAGCCTGAAGCTGTCTGATACAGAATTTCTGAAGGATGTGGATATTCCGGATTCCTTCAGTGTGGAAGCAGATGCAGAGGATTTTAATCTTACAATTTCCATGACGGCAGCAGAACCGGTAGATTTAGAGGATCTGGGGCTGGATGACGTGGAAGATGCCCGGGATCTTAAGGATTCTCTGACGGAATTGTCAGAAGCATCTGATAAACTCGTGGATGGGAGCGGAGAGCTGGCTGACGGTGTTCAGACTTTGAAGGACTCCTGTCAGGAACTGATTGACGGAATGAATACCATAGACGAAAATATGGGAACACTGGCAGACGGAATCGGAACTTTGAACACTAAAAAAGAAGATCTGATTGACGGTATTGAAGCCCTTGCAGGCGGAATTCAGACACTGGACAGCAAAAAAGGAGAGCTGGTAAATGGTGTACAGCAGCTTTACAGCGGCGGAGAAAGTCTGAAGAATGGAGCGAAGCAGGTTCGTGACGGCGCAGCAGAGCTAAATGCAGGAGCAAATCAGCTGAATACAGGAGTGACCAGTCTTTCTGACGGAAGTAAAGCACTGGTGGATGGAAGCAATGCACTTTCTGCGGGAGCAGACAGTCTGAAAGCCGGAAGCAGCAGTCTGGCAGCAGGTACAAAGTCGCTGTCTGCAGGAATTAATGGAAAAAACGGCCTGGTATCGGGAAGTGCAGCTCTGGTGTCCGGTGCAGATGCTCTGGCATCCGGAAGCAGCACTCTGGAAACAGGAAGCGCAGCTTTAAAAGCCGGAGTTGATTCTTATACTGACGGTGCCGAAAAGGTATTTCAGGGGGTACAGACATACGCGGCAGGTGTTTCCGGCTATGAAGACGGTGTTCACAGCTATGAGGAGGGTGTTCAAAATTACGTGAATGGAACGAATACCTATATGGCAGCGGTTGATATGCTGCTTTCGCAGTTGACACAAAATGAAGGAACACAAGGAGGAACAGAAGAAGCAGCAACACAGGCTGCAGCGGGGGCTTCCTCTGAGGGAGCACAGACGGTAGTGACCATTGATGCGCAGGCTGTTGCCAATATTCAGGCGGTATTATCCACACTGCTGGAGGTGCAGGGAGTGGTAAGCGGAATCAGTGTGCCCACTTCTCTGGAACAGGTGCAGCAGCTTTATGGGGCTTACAGTTCTTACGTTGGACAGCTTTCAACCTGTATCGGACAGCTGAATTCTGCACTGGGAGGAATTCAGGAAACAACGATTTCTACGGGCTCAGATGGTGCGTCTGCCGTTTCATTGCAGGCAGGATTGGCTGAAAACGGAGCGGATGCTGCTTCAACGGCAAATGAACAGCAGCTCCAGACGGTAATACAGGAACTAAATAAAGGAAAGGAAGGTCTGCAGGCAGGACAGAAATTACTTGAGGCAGGAAAAAAGCAGCTGGATGAAGGACAAAAACAGCTTCTGGCAGGAATGGAAGGTACAGAGGATAATCCGGGATTAAATGCAGGAATTCAGCAGCTTCAGGAAAAAGAAAAAGATCTGAAAAAGGGTGCTGCTGATGTGGCGGATGGAGCAAAACAGGTAAATGCCGGAGCGCAGAAAGTTTCCGCCGGAGCACATGCTCTGGATTCGGGTATTCAGACCGTGGCTTCCGGTGCGAAGGAGTTAAATTCCGGTGCACAATCTCTGGCAGAAGGAGCAGGAAGCTTAAGCAGTGGAGCAAAGGAACTGAAAAAAGGAATTAAAACTGCAGTAAAAGGTGTGTCTGCGCTGGAAACGGGTGCAGGCTCTCTGGCAGCCGGAACCAACAGTCTGGCAGCCGGAACGGATTCACTGTACAGCGGAGCGGGAAGCTTAAGTGCCGGGTTGGCATCTCTGAACAGCAGCACGGGAACACTGGCAGGTGGAATCGGACAGCTTGCAGACGGTGCAGACCGTCTTGTGGACGGTGCAGGTACACTGGGAAGCGGTGTGGAGCAGCTTGCCCAGGGAAGCGCAAAGCTGAAAGAAGGAACCGGTCAGCTTGCAGAAGGAGGAAGTAAGCTGGATGAAGGTGTGGATAGTCTGAAAGATGGCGCCGATCAGCTTCATGAAGGAATGGAGGAATTTAACGAAGAGGGAATAGAAAAAATCACAGATTTCCTGGAAGGAGATGTGAAGGAGGTTCTGGAGCGTCTGGAAGATGTAAAGGATGCAGGTTCCAGATACAGATTATTTACAGAATCCGGTGAAAACACAGAGGGAAATGTGAAATTTATTATTGAAACCAGCGGAATTGAATAAATGTTGACGTGGAAACAAAAATGTGGAATAATGTATCCGTGGAAACAAAAAAGGAGGCGCAAAATGAGCGTACTTGATTTATTCGGAGAATTTCTTGAAAAGCAGGATGTGCTTTCAAAACTGACAGAGAGCGAAAAACTGCATGGATACGGTTATTCTGATATTCATGTAATTGCTGCGATCAAAAAGATAGATCATGCAAATGTCACAAAGATATCTAATTACATGCGTATGACTCGTGGTGCGATCAGCAAGATAACAAAGCGTCTGATAAAAGCTGGGTGTATCACTCCTTATCTGGAACCTGAAAATAAAAAAGAGGTTTATTTTCAGCTGACACCCAAGGGAGAAGGTCTCAATGCAGAGCATGATAAAAGACATGAATTGTGGAAAAAAAGAGATACTATATTTTTAAACGGATATTCAGCGGAGGAAATAGAGTTTATTTCCAGATTTATGAAGGAATATAACGCATATCTGGAAATGCAGATCCGAGAGTTAGGGGGAAAAAAGAATGCTGATTGATTTAACATTAAAAATAACACCGAAAATGGCAAAAGATGCGCAGGGAAATGAAAAAAAAGGCTTTGGTTGGACATCTGGGAACTCATTTTGATGTTATGAATAAAGAATTTCCATTGGAATATACAAAGAGGGAGGCGGTTGTTTTTGACGTAAGTCATGTTTTGCCGCGGGAAATCACAGTGTCCGATATTGATTCCGGTAAAGTGCAGAAAGATATGTTTGTTGCATTTTATACAGGCTTTCTGGAAAAAGAAGGATATGGGGGAAATACTTATTTTACAGAGCATCCGCAGCTTTCTGTGGAATTGGTTGATTTTTTGCTGGACAGAGGCGTATCCATAATCGGAATCGATTTTGCCGGAGTACGGCGGGGAAAGGGGCATACAGTTACAGATCAGTATTGCGCTGACAGGGATACTTTTATTGTGGAAAATCTATGCAATCTGCAAAGTGTTCTCAGTATATCTGATACATTTACAGTCAATACATATCCCATGAATTATGCTGAAATGACAGGTCTTCCATGCAGAGTAATTGCGCAGGTGGAATAAATATTGGGGTAATGTATAACGTATTACACAGGGCAGATCTTTTGCGGAAGACATGCATTGCACAGTTATCCTGCTTGTATAATTGGAAAATGTGATGTAAAATGGACTGCATATGGTTATGCAGAAAGGAATGGATACAAATGGATGAAAGAGTGCAAAAGCTGCAGTTTACTTCTGACTATATGGAAGGCGCCCATCCGGATATTCTGGAGAAACTGACGGAGACGAATTTTATTAAAACAGAAGGATATGGAACAGATGATTTTTCGAAATCTGCCAGAGAGAAGATTAGAAAGGCATGTGAATGTCCTGAAGCAGAGGTTTATTTTCTTGTGGGAGGAACACAGACTAACGCAACAGTGATTGATGCTGTTTTAAAATCCTATCAGGGTGTGGTATGTGCAGAAACCGGCCATATCAGTACACATGAGGCTGGTGCAATAGAAATGAGCGGACATAAGGTACTTCCTCTGGCACAGAAATGCGGAAAGATTACGGCAGATTCTCTGGAGTCTTTTGTAAAGGATTTTTATGCAGATGAGAATCATGAGCACATGGTGATGCCGGGAATGGTATACCTGTCTCAACCGACAGAGTATGGAACATTGTACTCTTTGGAAGAACTTACAGAAATCAGAAATATCTGCCATAAATATGAAATGGCGCTGTACGTGGACGGTGCAAGACTGGCATATGCCCTTGCCTGCCCTCAGAATAATGTAACACTGAGTGATCTGGCACGGCTATGTGACGTGTTTTATATTGGCGGAACAAAATGCGGGGCTCTTTTTGGAGAAGCAGTGGTAATTCCCCGGAAAAATTTTATTCCTCACTTTTTTACCATAATGAAACAGCACGGGGCACTGTTGGCCAAAGGATGGCTGCTGGGGATTCAGTTTGATGTACTTTTTTCTGACGCCAAATACCTTCATATTGGCGAACCGGCCATCTGCTGTGCTCAGAGAATAAGGCAGTGGTGTACAGAAAACGGAATTGAATTGTGTTTTGGCTCTCCAACCAACCAGGTTTTTGCACTTCTGGAAAACAGCGTAAAAGAAATGCTTGAGCAGAATGTGGCGTTCAGCTTCTGGGAAAAATTTGATGAAAATCATACAATCGTTCGTTTCGCAACAAGCTGGGCCACAAAAGAGGAAGATGTTGAAAAGCTTTTTGACATTGAAATACGCCAATAAAGAGCGGCATTTAAATTACAGATTTTTTGCGAAAATATCCAAAGAGAGTGGAATGTGATGAAGTGCGGATTTTTACGTTGATATTTGGATCTTTAGGAAGTGAATCATAAGGAAAAGATCCGGAGATGCAGGCGTCTGAGCAGAAAAATGGATATATGAGAAGAGATTCTTGTGAAAAGCTCCAAAAAAGAGCGTAGCGAGGCGCGGAATGGACATTTAGGAAGTGGATCATAAGGAAAAGGTCCGGAAAGGCAGGCGGAATAGCCGGCGATTGGACTTTTTGAAAGTGATTTGTATGTAAAAAGTCCAG